>NZ_JBHVYI010000045.1:0-69153 GCF_042880975.1 Streptomyces sp. NPDC058289 | reverse complement strand
CGTTCAGGGCGGGCCCGCCCTGAACGCACCACCCGTACGATCAGGCCGCGGTGCCGGCCGGGACGGAAGCCAGGCTGTCCTCGAAGCTCTTGCGGAGCTGGGCGCGGCGGAGCTTGCCGATGCCGGTCTTGGGGATGTCGGACCGGTCGACGGGCAGCAGGTGCGGTACGTCGACGCCCAGCCGCTCGCGGACCCGCTCGCGGATCCGTTCGCCCTGTTCGCCGGTGATGGTCCCGGCGCGCGGGCTGAAGAAGACCGCGAGCTCCTCGGCGCCGCCGGGCTCGGCGGTGACCAGGGAGGCGACCGTGTACGAGGGCTCGATGAAGTCGAGTTCCTCGACGGCGGCCTCGATCTCGTGGCCGTGGTAGGCGATCTCCCCGAGCTGGATGACGTCGTCGGTGCGGCCGGTGACGGTGAGGATGCCGTTCTCCACGTACGCCAGGTCGCCGGTCTTGAACCAGCCGTCGTCCGTGAAGGACTGCCGGTTCTGCACGGGGTTGTCGTAGTACCCGGAGGTGATGGTCGAACCGGTGACCTGGAGGCGGCCGGTGATGCCCCACGGCACGAGGGCGCCGTGCTCGTCGACGACCCGGATGCGGGTACCGGGCTGCGGGCGGCCGACGGGCACGTAGCGGTCGTCGCCGGCGGCGGCCTCGGTGAACTGGCAGTCGGCCACACCGGCGGTGGTCTCGGACATGCCCCAGCCGGGGAACATGGCGGTGGCGGGCAGCCCGTAGGGGGCCAGCAGGTCCAGGAAGCGGCGGACGACGCCGGAGCGGACGGCCTCGCCGCCGTTCATGATGTAGCGCAGCGGGCTCAGGTCCCAGCCGCGGCCCTCGAAGCGCTCGGCCTGGTCGTTGACGAGCACGAAGGCGAAGTTGGGCGCCCAGGTGGTGTCGGCCCGGTGGGTGGACACGGCGTCGAGCCAGCGCAGCGGGTCTTCCAGGACCCACTGGATCTTGGCGTGGACCTGGGCGGCGCCGAGGAAGACGTCGCGCGCGTGGAACATGACGAGGCCGCCGATGTGGTCCAGCGGCATCCAGTTGAAGGTGCGGGTGTTCGCGTCGAGCTTGTTCACGCGGGAGGTGGCCGCGCTGCGCGTGAGGATGTTGCGGTGGGTGAGGCTGACGGCCTTGGGCACGCCGGTGCTGCCGGAGGTGAGCAGCAGGACGGCCGGGTCCACGGCGTCCGGCTCGTGCCAGGCGAGGTCCGGATCGTGGGCGGTGCGCAGGCTCTCAACGTCGCCCAGGTGGGCGGCGGCCCAGCCGGCGTCGGCGGTGACGGCGGGCGCGATCTCCTGGCCGGTGCCGGTCAGGACGCGGGGGCGGCCGTAGCCGGCCCAGACGCGCTCCAGCAGGCCGGGGCCGTTGACCGCGTCGGCGCTGACGGGCAGCGGCAGGAAGCCGCCGAGGACGCAGGCCCAGAAGCCGGAGAGGAGGTCGGCGTCGTCGGCGGACTGCAGGATGATCTTCTCGCCGATCGCGGCGCCGGAGGCGCGCAGGCCGGCCAGGACGCGCGAGGCGTCGTCGAGGAGCTCGGCGTAGCTCTGGTGGGCCTCGGTGCCGTCGGCGCGGATGTACGTCACCCCGCGGCCGTCGCTCTCGGCGACGGCGCGGACGAGGGCGGCGCCGAGGTGCGCGACGCCGGTTTCGGGGGCGGGCCCGCCGTCGAGCAGCGATATGCCGGTGCCGGTCATGCCTGGTTCTCCTCTTGCTGAGCGGTGTCGGACGCGGTGTCGGACGTAGTGTCGGCGGGGGTCGCGGTGGCCACGATGACGAGCGGGCCCCGGCCGTGGAAGGGCGCGGGCTCCTTGCGGAACCCGCCGTACTCGGCCGTGATGGTCAGTCCCGCCGCGGCCAGCAGTTCGCGGACCTCGGGCCCGGTCAGGACGGCCTGGTCGAAGAAGTTGTCGTACATGGCGACCGTGCCGTCCTCGGTGCGGACCAGCAGGGTCTCCTCGTTGCGCCAGTTCGCGGCGTGCGCGTTGATGAACTGGCGGGCGAGGCGGGTGATGAGGACCCCGTCCCGGCGGTGGTGGCCGACGCTGTTGGGCTGGAAGGAGTCGACGAAGTTCAGGAGGTGGCCGAACTCCAGGACGACCTGCCCGCCGGGGTTCAGCAGCTCGCGGACGGAGCGCAGGACGGCCGGGAGCCGGCCGCGGTCCAGGTAGTTCAGCGTCATGAACAGGCTGTACACGAGGTCGTAGCGCTCGTCGGTGCGGTACTCCTCGGCGCGGGCCTCCACGTAGGAGATGCCCTCGTCGCCGGCGGCCCGGGCGTACTCCAGGAACGCGGCGCTCTGGTCGACGCCGGTGCCGTGGTGGCCGCGCTCGCGCAGGGCGCGCAGGTTGGAGCCGGTGCCGCAGCCCAGGTCGAGTACGGTGCCCGCGTCGGGGAGCAAGGACGCGAGGAACTCCGTCTCGGCGTCGAGGTTGCGGAAGTCCTTCCGCATGATCTCGTAGTACTCACCGGGGAATTCGAAGCTCGTGCCGGTCAAATCCGTCATCCTCCTCGGATGTCAGTGCTCGTCGGTCGTCGGTGCTCGGCGGTACTCGTGGGTGCTCGGCGGTACTCGTGCTCGGCGGAACGCGTCGGTCGTCGCCGTCCGTCGCCGCTCGGCGGCTGCCGTCCCCTAGGGCCGGTCGGGCCCTAGGTGGGCACGGCCTCGCGCATGGTCCGGTAGCCGCGCGGGGTGAGGCCGTACCGGTCGCGGAAGAGCCGGCTGAAGTGCGAGGCCTGGTAGAGGCCGGACCGTTCGCCGATCACCCCGACGGGCAGGTGCTCGAGCCGCGGGTCGCGCAGCTCCGACCGGCAGCGGGCGAGGCGTTCGTCCCGGATCCACCGGGCGGGGCTGGTCCCGTGCTCCTGGAAGATCCGCTGGAGGTAGCGGAGCGAGATGTTGTGGTGCTCGGCGACCGCCTGCGGGGTGAGGTCGGGGTCCGAGAGCCGTGCACGGATGTACGACTGGATGTTGAGCATGAGGTCGTGCCGGGCCACCTCGTCCTCGGCGGCGACGTGGCGCAGCCGGTCGGCGAGGACGGCCGCGGTCAGGCCCGCCACGGTGGCGCCGACCCGGTCGACGGCGGAGTGGATCTCGGTGCCGTGGTCGTGGAGTCCGGCGAGGAGCTGGGAGAGCAGGGCTCCCGCGCCCATCCGCCCGCACCAGCCGGTGGCGGTGAGCTTGGCGGTGTCGCCGGCCGACATGCCGAGGTGCCGGTGCGGCAGCTGGACCTCGACCAGGTGGAAGGGCCGGGGCAGGAGGAGGCGGTACGGCCGGCTGGTGTCGCAGCAGATGATCTGCGGGCCGCTCGCCTGGCCCCGGCGGCCGTCCTGGTGGACGTGGATCTCGCCGGCCAGCGCCCGGAACACCCGCAGGGACTCGGAGGGGTCGGGGCGGATGTGGCGGCCGGGGCGTACGGCCTCGTGGGCCTCCCCGGTGACGAGGGAGATGGTGACGTCTCCGAACTCGCGGCGGACGGTGGTCCCGTACACGGACTCGCCGTGCGCTCGGATGACCCGAGCCGTCGTACCCATGGCGGGCGGGGCGGGCGCGGCGAGCGGTGGACTGCGGTCCGGCACGAATGCGCTCGGCCCGCGAAGGGGCAGCATGTCCATCGGTCTCCTCGCTCCGGGAAGCGTCGTGTCATCGTGACAGGCAGGCCCATAAAAACATACCTTCATGCACGTACTCGAACACCATCAGATGTTCCGATACACAAGGCCCTACCTCGACTTTCATGCGTAAACAGGCCATGAACAGGCGCATTTACGCAAGCCAGCCGACAAGTCGGCCGGTACAGTTGAGGACGAGGACTGGCCGGACAACGCGGCTTCACGTGCGGTCATGGATGTAGTTTCCGAACGAGGGGTATCACGTGACGATCAAGGTCGGCATCAACGGATTCGGCCGCATCGGCCGCAGCTTCTTCCGCGCCGCCCTTCAGCGGGGCACCGGCCTGGAGGTGGTCGCCGTCAACGACCTCACCGACGCCGCGACGCTGGCCCACCTGCTCAAGTACGACAGCACGCTCGGCCGGCTCGGGCACGAGGTCAAGGCCGTCGAGGGGAACCTCGTCATCGACGGGCGCACCATACGCGTGACCGCCGAGCGCGACCCCGCGAAGCTTCCGTGGGGCGAGCTGGAGGTGGACGTCGTCATCGAGTCCACCGGTGTCTTCACCGACGCGCACAAGGCCCGCGCCCACCTGGAGGCCGGTGCCCGCAAGGTCATCATCAGCGCGCCCTCGAAGAACGAGGACCTGACGATCGCCTTCGGCATCAACGACGAGCTCTACGACCCGGCCGTGCACGACATCGTCTCCAACGCCTCGTGCACGACCAACTGCCTGGCCCCGCTGGCCAAGGTCCTCGACGACGCGCTCGGCATCGAGCACGGCCTGATGACCACGGTCCACGCCTACACGGCGGACCAGAACCTCCAGGACGGTCCGCACAGCGACCTGCGCCGCGCCCGCTCGGCGGCGACGAACACCGTGCCGACCACCACCGGCGCCGCCAAGGCGATCGGTCTGGTCCTGCCGCAGCTCAAGGGCAAGCTCGACGGGTACGCGCTGCGCGTGCCGATCCCGACGGGCTCGGCCACCGACCTCACCGTCCGCGTCGGCCGCGCGACGACGGTCGAGGAGGTCAACGAGATCTTCGCGAAGGCCGCTTCGGGCGCCCTCGCGGGCATCCTCACCTACACCGACGAGCCGATCGTCTCCAGCGACATCGTCACCGACCCCGCGTCGTGCATCTTCGACTCGGGCCTGACCAAGGTGATCGGCGACGGCCGCCAGGTCAAGATCGTCGGCTGGTACGACAACGAGTGGGGCTTCTCCAACCGTGTCGTGGACACCGCCCTGCTGATCGGCGCCCGCTGACCGGCGCCCCGTAGACGGGCGTCCGCCGACGGCAACCCCGTCGGCCCCGGCGCCCGTCCCGACCGGAGGTTCCCGTGATCAAGACCCCCCATCACGAGGGTGAACAGGCCGTCCAGAAACAGGCCGGCGAAGGCGGTCCCGGCTGGGGATCTCCGATGTTCGACGACGTGATCCAGCCCGGCTTCGACCAGTACCTGATGCGCCAGCGCATGCTCTTCCTGGGCGGCGCCGACGCCACGGGCGCCATGTGGTCCTCGCTGGTCACGGGCGACCCCGGCTTCGCCCTGCCCACGAGCCGGCGCACGATCACGCTGTCCTCCCTGCCCGTGCCGGGCGATCCGCTCGCCGAAGCCTTCGCGGAGACGGCCGACATCGGGCTGCTCGCCCTCGAACCGCACACGACGACCCGGATCCGGATCAACGGCGTGGCGCGGCGCGAAGGGGAGTCGCTGCACATCCGCACCGAGCAGGTGCTGGGCAACTGCCCGAAGTACCTCCAGGTGCGGGTGCCGGTCGCGGACGGGCCCGCGTCGGCGACCCGGGAGACCCGGGACGGCGACGCGCTGACGCCCGAGCAGGAGAAGTGGATCCGCGGCGCGGACACCTTCTTCATCGCCAGTCAGGCCGACGGCTACGGCGCGGACTCCTCGCACCGGGGCGGCGACCCCGGCTTCGTCACGGTGGCGGGACCGCGCAGGCTCGTATGGCCCGACTACTTCGGCAATTCCTTCTACATGACCTTGGGCAATCTGCAGCTCAACGAGAACTGCGGACTGCTCTTCCTGGACTGGGAGTCCGGCCACACCCTGCAACTGACGGGCAAGGCTCGGATCAACTGGGCAGAGGGGGACCGGGCCGACGTGCCCGGAGCCCTGCGGATGTGCGAGTTCGACATCGAACGCGTGGTGCAGATCGACGGGGCGACCCGGCTGCGCTGGGCGTTCGGCGGTCCCTCGCCCTACAACCCGCCGGCACCGGCGCGGGGCTGAACCCCCTCAGCCCCCGCGCCGTCCCCCTCCCCCGGTCCCCTGGTCACCGTCCGGCCGTGCCGTCTCCCCCGTCGGTGCGGCCGGACGGTGTTGTACGCCCTGCCCGGCACGCTGCCCATCCGTTCGAGGACCCATCCGTTCGAGGACTCTCCCGCTCGAGGACTCCCCCGCTTAAGGACTGCGCCATGCCCACCACGCCCGCCACGCCCGGTCCGGTCCTGCCCCGGCTGCGCGCCGACGTCTCGACGGTCCCCGCCTACGTGCCGGGCCGCGCGGCCCGCGACGAGTTCGTCGACAAGCTCTCCTCGAACGAGAACCCGTACCCGCCGCTCCCGTCGGTGATCGCCGCGGTCGAGACCTGGCTGGGCCGCCTCAACCGCTACCCCGACCCCGCCGCGGCCGAGCTCGTCGCGGAACTCTCCGGGCGCCTCGGCGTGCCCGCCGACCACCTCGTGCTGGGCACCGGCTCGGTCGGCATCACCCAGCACCTGGTCGCCGCCGCCGCGGGCCCGGGCGACGAGGTGGTCTTCGCCTGGCGCTCGTTCGAGGCGTACCCGCTGCTGGCCTGGGCCGCCGGCGCGACCTCCGTCCAGGTCCCGCTGCGCGACGAGACCCACGACCTGGACGCACTGGCCGACGCGGTCACCGACCGCACCCGCCTGGTCTTCGTCTGCAACCCGAACAACCCGACCGGCACCGCCGTACGCCGCGCCGAGCTGGAACGCTTCCTGGACCGGGTGCCCTCCGACGTCCTGGTCGTCATCGACGAGGCCTACCGCGAGTTCGTCGGCGAGGACCAGGACGTCCCCGACGGCATCGAGCTCTACCGGGACCGCCCCAACGTGGCGGTGCTGCGCACCTTCTCCAAGGCCTACGGACTGGCTGCGCTCCGCGTCGGCTACGCGGTGGCCCATCCGCACGTGACGGCGGCCCTGCGCTCCTGCTCCGTACCGCTCGGCGTGAGCGGCCCCGCCCAGGCCGCCGCCCTGGCCTCCCTGCGGGCCACCGAGGAACTCCGCGAGCGGGTGGCCGACCTGGTGGCGGAACGCGACCGCGTCAGCGCCGGCCTGCGCGCGGAGGGGTACGAGGTCCCCGCCAGCCACGCCAACTTCGTCTGGCTCCGCCTGGGCTCGCGCACCTCCTACTTCGCGGACGCCTGCGAGGCGGCCGGCCTGATGGTCCGCCCCTTCGGCGACGAGGGCGTCCGCATCACGATCGGCTCCCCGGACGCGAACGACCGCCTCCTGAAGACGGCGGCCCACTGGGACCACTGACAACGTCGGCCTCACACCTCATCCGGTCGCCTCATCACCTCGTACCGGCTCCCGGTCCCGGACGGCTTCCGCGAGGTTTCGCAGGATGCGGGCCAAGGCCCTGGCATGGTTCCGGTTCGCGTGGTCACCGCGGCTCGACGGACCCACGTCGATGAAGTACGACCACTCGCTCAGAGCGGCTCCCGCACGTTCGGTCCGCTGGGCCGCCGGAATCTGGGACACCTCAGTGTGAAGTTCGCACCCCGCCGTGATCAGACCATCGACCAGGCGGGCCACACTCTCGGCGTCGGGGCGCTCCGCATAGGGAGCCAGAGCTCGCGCCGTAAGTTCCTCAACCGTCGGTGTCCTGCTGGGGTTCATCCTGATGCTCCCTACCGTCGGCAGCGGGTGGTCGAACCAGGGTGACGGCGAGGCAACTGGAAAAGGGGCCCGATTTGGGCCCCTCTCCCTACGCGGCCAGCATGCCGATGTCGACGGCCAGTCGACTGGCCCGTTGTCGGCGCTCCGGCACCCGCGACGCGGTCTCTTCCAAGACGATCGAGCGGGCGTACCCGTTGTAGCGGATCGTCTCAGGAGCGGCCGCGTGCGCCTGCTCCAACGTGGCCAGCGCAGTCTCGCGCTGCCCATCGAGGTAGTAGGCGCGAGCCTGCTCGATGCGGTGCCGAGCCCGGCGCGGCCGGGACGGGATCGCGTCGGTCTCAGCCTGGTTGGCCTGCCGTACGGACTCTCCGCCGGCTCGGAGTTCCACCGCGACCGTGACGCCGTGCGCCCCCATCACAGCTCTGCCGAAGGACGTCACGCGATGGAAGTAATTGGCGGGCAGCTGCCGGGAAACACCACCTGCCCGGTCCCACCATCCCCACGCGGTACCGGTGTCACGGCGTTTCGCAGCGGTGAGTCCAGCCTCGACGCGGAGAGCTCCCGTGATCGCCTGGACGTCGAGCGGGGCGTCGGGTAGTCCGGGCTCCAGCAGTCGCAGTGCTTGCATGACGAGTTCGTCCGCCTCGTCGTAGTGACCCGGTCCGGAGTCCCGGTGCGCCTGCGCAGCCAGCCACGCTGCCACACCGATCGCGTGCAGATCCTCGGATTCCTGCGCAGCGACCATGCCACGCTCGGCCACCCGCCACAACAGAGACGGGTCCGGTTGGTAGGCGACGAAGAACTGGGCGAGGAAGAACGTCTCCGCCTGGAGGGCGAGGGCCGCGCGGCGGTCGCTCGCGGTATCGGCCTGTCGGACGCCGAGCTGCGCGTCACGGAGCAGTCCCGGCAGCAACCGGCCGATGATCTCGCGGTGGTTGGGCGCCCCATGGCGGGCGGCCCATGCGGCATCCAGCGCGGCCCGCAGATACGCCTTCGTGGGTGCCTCCCGAGTGCCGGGCGCCGGGTATGCAGAGAGCGCGGCGCGGACTGCGGGGAGACGGTCGTGACCGGGCCCGAGGAACAGGTCCGTGTGCGGTTCGGCGCCGACATCGCCCACGAGGTCGTTCAGGCGGCGGACGCGGAGCACTTCGGCGATGCGGAGGATCTCGGGCAGGCGCGGCATTCCTATGCTGCCGGTTTCGATCTTCTTGACCCACGAGGCCTGGTGGCCGAGCAGACCGGCCAGTTGCTGGCGGGTCATGCCTCGGCGGTTGCGGTAGATCTGGACACGTTGCCCGAACGCGACGGGGTTGTCGTACGGGTCGGGGGGAGCATCGGAAGACACGGCCTTGCCCCTTCGTTGTGCAGCTCGACACCGACCAGCGTAGGCCCGTGTCGGGCCCAGCCACAGAAGGTGCGCCCAGTACAGCCCGCAGCCGGTATCCGGCGTACGGGTGCTACTCCGCACCACAGACGGCATCAGCCACTGTGCTGCTTGCCTACGACGGAACCCCACTCGGCCTGTCACCGGATGGGGACCGTAGCGGAGAAGCGAGCACCGGAGCGCAGCGCAGGGCGCAGCCCACCCGTGGAGTCCGCAAGGTGCCCACCGGCATCAGTTGCTCTTATTGAAAAGAGGGCGCTTCCGAAAAACGTGCTCTGACCTGCGAGTTCGCCAAACCCGATGTGTCAGCGCTGACACATCGAAAGACGAGGATGTGTCAGTGGGCAGCACATCCGACGGAATTTTCTCCCAGTGGAATGGGAGAAATACACAAAGTCCCTGGTCAGCGAAGAGCAAGCCCTCGGTGCGCACGAGAGAGGTGTCGGCGCCGACACTCAAAAGTCATACCGGCTGGGAGATTTTGTCCCAGTGGACTGGGACAACCCGCTAGGCTGCGTGACGACTTCCCCGTATGTGAGGACGGAACCCACCCACATGGCGCGCCCCCAACCCAGCCGCCGAGCCTCCGGCTCGCAGCCTCCGCTCGTGCCCGTCTCCGCCACCGGCGAGGAGTTCAGGGAGACCCTGACCGAGAAGTTCGCGGACCTCCTCGGAGAAACCCCGGTGCGGGGCCGGCCGGTCCAGCGGGTCGATGTCGCTGTCCGGGTGACCCAGCGCGCCCCGCACGAGATGTACGGGACGGCGGGCTTCAGCGCCGTCAGCAACGAGTTCCTCAGCGAGGTCCTCGCCGTCCTCATCGCCCAGCACGGCATGTCGCCCATCCAGTCCGCCGTCCTGGTCTGGTGCATCGGCAAGCAGAAGGAGGGCTGGGTCAAGGCGACGCACAAGCTGATCGCCGAACGACTCGGAGTCGAGCGTGCCAACGTGAGCCGGGCCGTCAGCCGCCTGGAAGAGTGGCACATGATCCAGAAGGTCCGCCCCGGTGTCCTCTTCGTGAATCCCCTGATCGGCTTCATGGGCAACGGGGATCGTCAGCAGGAGATCCTGGCTAAGCTGCGGCAAGGGGCTCCGGAGAACGCGTTTCCCCTGCTCAACGCTCCACCCGCCCCACGAAGCACGCAGTTGGAACTCGGTCAGGACCAGGAGGAGGCGGCATGCTGATCCAGGCGACCTTCGGGCACGGAATGCTCCACAGGCTGGAACTCTCCCGCGGCGCCCAGGACCTTCTGAGCGCGCTGATCGACCTTCAGGAGCCGGGTGGCGAGGTCCGGATGTCCCAGCAGGAACTCGCGGCTCGTGTGGGCCTCGGCAAGAACGCCGCTTCGACCGCCATGGCCTCGTTGGTCGACCGGCACCTCGTTCTGCGCCCGGAGCACAGTTACCGCACCTACATCCTGCATCCCTACATCGCGGGCTACGAGACCGTCGAAGCCCTCGCGACCGCGGTACGGGAAGCAGCCCGCAGCATCCAGAACGGCACGCTCGGCGAACCGTCGGCCCCCCGCTACGAAACCGCGCCCCCCAAGAGACAGCACCGAGAACTCCGGGCCGTCAGCGGCGCGTAACCCGGGCTATGAACGAGGCGGCGCCACCCGTTGTTGCCGATCTCGGTGCCGAGCAGCAGCCCGCGCAGGGTCTCGATGGCCGGGGTGAAGGGCTGGTACTCGGCGATGGGCCGGAACCATCCGGGCATCCCCTCGACCGGGACGAAGGCGCTGGACAGCAACGGCAGCAGGCGATCCAGGTGAGCCCCAGGGCGAACAGTACGAGGAGCCCGAACGCCGCCAGCCATTCCACGGCAGTGGCGTCCGTGCACCGGAAGCCGATGGCCACGGCGACGGCGCCCACGAGGACCACGCTCATCACGCACTGGATCACGCTGCCGACGACGTGCCCGATGAGCACCGAGCCGCGGTGGATCGCCATGGTGCGGAAGCGGGCGATGATGCCCTCGCTCATGTCGTTGGAGACCGACACCGCGGTGCCGATCGTGGTGCTGCCGATGGTCATCAGCAGCAGGCCCGGCACGAGGGGACGGTCTTGTCGCCGTAGGACTTGCGCAGCCCGTTCGACGTGATGGCCCAGCTGGTCATGAGGGGTGCTCCTTTACGGGTCAGAGGCTGCGGGTGGTGATGTCGCCGTAGGCGGTGGTCGCGTGGATGTCGAGGCCGGCGGCGGCGCCGTCGGCGTTGTGCAGGGCGTTGTGGATCCGGCCGTGGGCGGCGCCGGCGTCGAGGGTGGTGCTGACCCCGCGGGCGGCGCCGACCGAGATCTCGCCGTACTCGGTGCGCAGTTCGACCGTGCCGCGCAGGGCCTCGGCGATGTGCAGGTCGCCCTTCTGGGTGCTGATCCGGGCGGGGCCGCCCAGGCGGCCGACCGAGACGTCGCCGGCCGCGAGGGTCAGGTGGGTGCTCGCGGCCTCGTCGAGCTTGACCGAGCCCCGCGCGCCCTCGAAGACGACGTCACCGAGGCGTCCGACGCCCCGCAGTTCGGCGTCGGCCGCCTTCGCCTCGACGCGGGAGCCGGCGGGCAGCTGGACGGTCACCTCGATGGAACCGGAGGCGCCCAGGAGCTGGTTCTTCGCCGGGGCCGCGATCCGCAGGACCCCGTCGGCGTACTCGACCGAGGTCTGCTCGGCCGCCTTCACGTCGCGGCCCTTCGAGGCGTCGGCGGGCCGGACCTCGACCGCGGTGTCCGCGCGGTCCGCGGCGATGAAGCGGACGGTGCCCGCGGGGATGTCCAGAACGGCGGAGATCGGGGTGGGGGTGGCGAACTTCTGCATGATTCTCTCCTGCGAGTCGTTGTTTCCGATGAGGGAAAAGCTACGTTGCTTTCCATATTTCGACAAGCAACTCATTGCAGAGAATCTCAATCCATGCAGGTCAAAGGCGGTAAATCGTTGCGAAGGCTCAAAGTTGAATGCAACGACAGGGAACGGACGTTGCAATGAATTGGAAGTGAAGGCTACGGGGATCCCCGGCGACGGCTTCTCAGGAACGACCGCTCGTCGGCCGAGCGAGTACGCCGAGCTGCCCGCCGAGACGGTGCGGCAGGCGATGAGCCACGCGGCGGCCTTCTGAACCAGAAGCAGTTTCGCGGGGACCGATGAGTTTTCCTGGGATCAGCAGTCTTAGATCATGAAAGGCGCGCCGCAGCAGCCACGGAAGTGGCCGCGGGGGCGCACCGGACGGACCTGCCGAGAGCCAGCCACGAGATCCGAGGACCCACGATGCGCACCCTGATCAGCTCCGCCTTCATCTCACTCGACGGCGTCGTGGAGGCCCCCGGCGGCGAGCCCGGGTACCGGAACTCGGGCTGGACCTTCAAGGACGTCGAGTTCCTGCCCGAGGCGTTCGAGATCAAGGGCCGGGAGCAGAAGGAGGCCTCGGCGATGCTGCTGGGCCGGACGAGCTACGAGGCGTTCAGCCCCGTGTGGCCCGCCATGGAGGACTTCGCCGACTACAAGGTGATGCCGAAGTACGTCGTCTCCACCACCCTCGCCGAGGACGACCTGGTGTCGGACTGGGGCGACACCACGATCCTGCGCACCCTCGACGAGGTCGCCGCCCTGAAGGAGACCGAGGGCGGCCCGATCATCGTCCACGGCAGCGCCTCCCTGAACCGGGCCCTCTCCGACGCCGGCCTGATCGACCGTTACCACCTGCTCGTCTTCCCGCTGCTGCTCGGCGCGGGCAAGCGGCTCTTCAGCGCCACGGACAAGGACGCGCAGAAGCTGAAGCTCGTCGAGCACGCGGCCTACGCCAACGGCCTGCAGCTGAACGTCTTCGACGTCGTCCGCTGACCGGAGCGCGAGCACGCACGTGCTCGCGCGAACGGCGCCCCGCCATACCGGCAGGGGCGCCGTTCGCGTCCGTGCGCGCGTCTCAGCCGAACAGTCGGCGCAGCTCCTCGTGGAACCCCGGGAAGGTCTTGGCCACGCAGGCCGGATCGTCGAGGGTGATGCCTGCGGCGCGCAGGCCCAGTACCGAGAAGGACATCGCGATGCGGTGGTCCCGGTGGCAGTCGACCGTCGCCGGGGCGGGGGCGCCCGGGTGGACGGTGATGCGGTCCGGGCCCTCCTCGACCCGGATGCCCAGCGCGCGGAGGTTCCCCGCGACGGCGGCGATGCGGTCGGACTCCTTCAGACGGGCGTGCGCGATGCCCGTGATGGTGACCGGGGCGTCCGCGAGCGGGGCGATCGCGGCCATCGTCATGAAGGTGTCGGAGATGTCGCCCATGTCGACGGTGAATCCGCCGCGCAGCGCGCCGGTGCCCGTGACCTCGGTCCAGTCCGCGGTCCTGGTGACCCGCGCCCCGGCGCGCCGCAGCACCTCCACGAACGCGGTGTCGCCCTGAAGGCTGCCGGTGCCGAGACCCTGGACCCGTACGGTGCGCCCGGTGACGGCCGCCGCAGCGAAGAAGTACGAGGCGGTCGAGGCGTCCGGCTCGATGTCGAGGTCGGTGGGCCGGTAGCCGCCCGGGTGGACCGTGATCGCGCTGCCCTCCTCCTCGACCCGGGCGCCGAAGTGCCGCATCAGGGACAGGGTCATGTCCACGTACGGACGGCTGACCAGCCGCGGCACGTCCACCGTGAGCGGTCCGCCCATCAGCGGGGCGGCCATCAGCAGCCCGGAGAGGTACTGGCTGCTGAGCCCGGAATCCAGCTCGATGCGGCCGCCGGCCAGCCCCCGCGCGGTGAGGGTGAAGGGCAGGCCCGTACCGCGCACCTTCGCGCCGAGCCCGGTGAGCGCCTCCAGCAGCGGCCGCAACGGGCGCGCCCGCAACTGGTCCGAGCCGTCGAAGGCGATCTCCCCGCGCCCGGTGGCCGCGAAGGGCGGCAGGAAGCGTGCCGCGGTGCCGGCGTCGGCGCACCAGACCCGGCCGGGGCCGGCCGGTCCGGCGCCGCGCCCGGTGACCTCCCAGACCTCGCCGGAGCCGTCGCCGTAGCCGGAGCCGTCTCCGTAGCCGTAGCCGCTGTCGCCGATGTCGCGCACCCCGCTGCCCAGGTCCGTGAGCGCGGCCCGGAAGGCGAGGGTGTCGTCACTGACCAGGGGCGCGCCGAGGCGGCTGCGGCCGGGGGCGGCCGCCGCGAGGAGCAGCGCCCGGTTGGTGATGCTCTTGGATCCGGGTATCCGGGCGTCCAGTACGGGAGTTGTCACGGCGCTCATCGTACGGAGCCTCTGCGCAGGGCGCGCTCGAAGCTCGCGCGGGCGGCCGCGGCGACCTTCGGCGCGGTCAGGCCGTGGAGTTCGTACAGGGACTGGTACGGGGCGGAGGCGCCGAAGGAGTCGATGCCCAGCGAGGTGCCGGCCGCGCCGACCAGGGCGTACCAGCCGAGGCTGGAGCCCGCCTCGACGGAGACCCGGGCGGCCACCTCGGCGGGAAGCACCTCCTCGCGGTAGGCCTCCTCCTGCGCCTGGAACCACTCCAGGCAGGGCATGGACACGACGCGGGTGGGCAGGCCCCCGTCCTGCAGGATGCGGCGGGCGTCGAGCGCGATGGGCACCTCGCTGCCGGTGGCGATGAGGATGGCATCGGGGCGGCCGCCGTCGGCTTCGGCCAGGACGTATCCGCCGCGCGCGGCGCCCTCGGCGGGGGACAGCCCGCTCTCCTCGGTGCGCTCCAGCACGGGCAGGTTCTGCCGGGACAGGCACAGGCCCGCCGGGCGGTCGTCGTTCTCCAGGATGGTGCGCCAGGCGACGACGGTCTCGTTCGCGTCGGCGGGCCGGACCACGTCCAGGCCGGGGATGGCGCGCAGCGACCAGAGGTGCTCGATGGGCTGGTGGGTGGGGCCGTCCTCGCCGAGCCCGATGGAGTCGTGGGTCCAGACGTAGGTGACGGGCAGCTTCATCATGGCCGCGAGGCGGACGGCGGGGCGCATGTAGTCGGAGAAGACGAGGAAGGTGCCGCCGTAGGGGCGGGTCCCGCCGTGCAGGGCGATGCCGTTCAGGACGGCGCCCATGGCGTGCTCGCGGATGCCGAAGTGCAGGGTCCGCCCGTACTGGTGGCCGGAGTAGGCCTCGGTGGCCAGTTCCTCGGGGATGAAGGACGGTTCGCCCTTCATGGTGGTGAGGTTGGACTCGGCGAGGTCGGCGGAGCCGCCCCACAGTTCGGGCAGTACGGAGGCGAGCGCGTTCAGCACCTCGCCGGAGGCCTTGCGGGTGGCGATCTGGCCGCCCCCGGGGAACACGGGCAGGTTCGCCTGCCAGCCCTCGGGCAGCCGGCGCTCGGAGAGCCGGTCGAAGAGCTCGGCGCGCTCGGGGTTCAGGGCGCGCCAGTCGGCGAGGGTCTTGTCCCACTGGCGGTGGGCTTCGGCGCCGCGGTCGGCGACCCGGCGGGCGTGGGCCAGGACCTCGGCGGGGACCTGGAAGGAGAGCGTGGGGTCGAGGCCCATCGCGGCCTTGGCGGCGGCGGCCTCCTCGGCGCCGAGGGCGGATCCGTGGATGCCGCCGGTGTTGCGCTTCTTCGGCGCGGGCCAGCCGATGATCGTGCGCAGCGATACGAGGGAGGGCCGGTCGGTGGTCTCGCGGGCGGTGGTGAGCGCCCGGTGCAGGGCCGCCACGTCCTCGACGTATTCACCCGTGGCGGTCCAGTCGACCTCCTGCACGTGCCAGCCGTACGCCCGGTAGCGGGCGAGGGTGTCCTCGGAGTGCGCGATCTGCCGGTCGTCCTCGATGGAGATGCGGTTCTCGTCGTAGAGGACGACGAGGTTGCCCAGCCGCTGGTGGCCGGCCAGCGAGCTGGCCTCGTGCGCGACGCCCTCCTCCAGGTCGCCCTCGGAGGCGATGGTCCAGACGGTGTGGTCGAAGGGGGAGGTGCCGGGGGCGGCCTCGGGGTCGAACAGGCCGCGCTCGCGGCGGGCGGCCATGGCCATGCCCACCGCGTTGGCGAGGCCCTGGCCGAGGGGGCCGGTGGTGGTCTCCACGCCCGGCGTGTGCCCGTACTCGGGGTGTGCGGGGGTCAGACTGCCCTCGGTGCGCAGGCCCTTGAGGTCGTCGAGGGTGAGCCCGTAGCCCGACAGGTAGAGCTGCGTGTAGAGGGTCAGGCTCGCGTGGCCGCAGGAGAGCACGAACCGGTCGCGGCCGGCCCAGCGCGGGTCCCGGGGGTCGTGCCGCAGCAGCCGCTGGAAGAGCAGGTAGGCGGCCGGCGCGAGGCTCATGGCGGTACCGGGGTGTCCGTGTCCGGCCGCCTCGACCGCGTCAACGGTCAGGGCGCGGGCGACCTCGACGGCCCGGCGGTCGGCGTCCCCCCAGAGCAGGGCGGACGCGGTGCCCTGCGGGGCTGTGGCGACGGTCATCTCGGGCCTTCCTGTTCGGGGGATTCGACGGGTCTGAAGGGTCTTACGGGTCCTACGGGTACGGCGGTTCCTACGGGTACGGCGGGGGCGCAGGCGGGTGCCGGAGCGGGGGCCGAACCAGGTGCCGAACCGGGTCCCGCCGCGCGGGCGCAGCGGGCCGCCCGGGCACGGGCGTAGCGGACGGCGGGGCGGGTCATCGGCCGAGCCGCTCGTAGGCGGCCCGGAGCAGGTCCTCGTCCGGGGCGCTGAACAGGGCGGGACGGCCGATGGCGTCGAGCACGACGAACCGCAGCCGGTTGCCCCGGGTCTTCTTGTCGATGCCCATCGCGTCGCGCAGCGGGGCCCAGGCTCCGCTGTGGGTGGTGGGCAGGCCGGCGGCGGCGAGCAGGGCGCGGTGGCGCTCGGTGTCGGCGGCGGACAGCCGGCCGTCGAGCCGGGCGAGTTCGGCGGCGAAGACCATGCCGGCGGCCACCGCGTGGCCGTGCCGGACCCGGTAGCCGGCGACCCGCTCGATGGCGTGGCCCAGGGTGTGGCCGTAGTTGAGGTGCTCGCGGCGGCCGTCCTCCCGGAAGTCCTCGGTGACCACCTCCGCCTTGACGCGGATGGCGCGCTCGACGAGCTCCCGGGTGTGGACGGCGCCGGCGGGGTCGTCCTCGACCAGGCGCAGGATCTCCGGGTCGGCGATGAACCCGGCCTTGATGACCTCGGCGAGGCCGCTGACGTAGTCGGCCGGCGGCAGGGTGTCCAGCAGGTCCAGGTCGCACAGCACCCCGGCGGGCGGATGGAAGGCGCCGACGAGGTTCTTGCCCTGAGGCAGGTTGACGGCGGTCTTCCCGCCGATGGCGGCGTCGACCATGCCGAGCAGGGTGGTCGGCACCAGGACGAGGCGTACGCCGCGCAGCCAGCCGGCGGCGGCGAACCCGGCGAGGTCGGTGGTGGCGCCGCCGCCGACGGCGACGACGGCGTCGGAGCGGGTGAACCCGGCGTCGGCGAGGGCCCGCCACAGGCCCACCACGACGGTCATGTCCTTGGCGGCTTCGCCCTCGGGCACTTCGAGGGAGACCACGATGCGTCCCTCGTCGGTGAGTTCCCGGGCGATCCGCCGGGCGGTCGGCAGCAGCGTGCGGGAGTGCACGACGGCCACCCGCAGCGGTTCGGAGCCCAGGACGCGCCCGGTCTCGCCGGTCAGCCCGTGGCCCACGACGGCCTCGTACGGCCGGTCGCCGCCGACCGGGATCCGGGTGCTCGCCGTCAAGGTCGGCATGTTCGGATTCGGCGTGTTCAGCGTCGGGGCGCTCATCGCACGGCCAAGTGGTCGAGGTAGCCGCGGTGGTTGCGGGCGGTCTCGGCGAGGGAGTCCCCGCCGAACTTCTCCAGCGCGGCGTGCGCCAGGACCAGCGCCGTCATCGCTTCGGCCACGACGGCCGCGGCGGGCACGGCGCAGACGTCGGAGCGCTGGTGGTGGGCGACGGCCGGTTCGCCGGTGGCGACGTCGATGGTGGCCAGGGCGCGCGGCACGGTGGCGATGGGCTTCATGGCGGCGCGCACCCGCAGTGGTTCGCCGGTGGTCATCCCGCCTTCGACCCCGCCGGAGCGGGCGGTGCGGCGGCGGACGGCCCCCTCCTCGTCCCGTTCGATCTCGTCGTGGGCGAGGGAGCCGGGGACCTTGGCGAGGCCGAAGCCGTCGCCGAACTCGACGCCCTTGATGGCCTGGATGCCCATGAGGGCGGCCGCGAGCCGGGAGTCGATGCGCCGGTCGCCGTGGACGTAGCTGCCCAGGCCCGGCGGAAGTCCGTACGCGAGCACCTCGACGACTCCGCCGAGGGTGTCGCCGTTCTCGTGGGCCCGGTCGACCTCGGCGACCATCGCGGCGGAGGCCTCCGGGTCCAGGCAGCGCACCGGGTCGGCGTCGACGCGCTCGGTGTCGTCCGGCCCCGGCACCACGCCCTCGGGGGCGACGGCCCCACCGAGGGAGACGACGTGGCTGACGATCGTGATCCCGTACGCCTGCTGGAGGAAGGCCCGGGCGACCTCGCCCACGGCGACGCGGGCGGCGGTCTCGCGGGCGCTGGCCCGCTCCAGTACCGGCCGGGCGTCGTCGAACCCGTACTTCTGCATCCCGGCGAGGTCGGCGTGGCCGGGGCGGGGGCGCGAGAGCGGGGCGTTGCGCGCCCGGCCGGCCAGCACCTCCGGGTCCACGCCGTCGGCGGCCATCACCGTCTCCCACTTGGGCCATTCGGTGTTGCCGACCTGGATCGACACCGGTCCGCCCTGGGTGAGTCCGTGGCGGACGCCGCCGAGGAAGGTCACCTCGTCCCGCTCGAAGGCCATCCGGGCGCCCCGGCCGTGGCCGAGGCGGCGTCGGGCGAGGGAGTCGGCGACCGCCTTGGTGGAGATCTCCACTCCGGCGGGCAGGCCTTCGAGGACGGCGGTGAGGGCGGGGCCGTGCGATTCGCCCGCGGTGAGCCATCGCAAAGTACTCAAGGGTGATCCTCTGTCGTGCGGCGTGGTGGGCCGGCGTGGTGGGCGGTCGGACCCGGCCGGTGGGGCGGCCGGATCCCCGTAGAGGGGGGAAGGATCGCGGAACGGGTCGTACGGGGATCCGCGGGCGCCGGGTCAGACGCCGACGGCCACCGGCGGAGCCTCGATCGGCCCCATCCGCTGGACCCGCCAACCGGCGCCCATCAGGCCCTGGGCCATGGTGACGGCGGTCCCGCGGGCGACCATCAGTTCCACCAGGCCGCTCTCGTCGCCGGGCGAGTGGTCGATGGTCATGTCCTCGATGTTGACGCCGAGTTCGGCGGCGTTCGCGAGGAGCCGGGCCAGTTCGCCGGGCTGGTCCCCGATCAGGACGCGGACCGGCGCGCAGGCGGGCACCGGGTGCCCGTGCTTGCCGGGGATGCGGTCGCGGCCGCTGAGGCCGCGGCCGAGCAGGTCGGCCAGGAGCGTGGTGCCCTGGGCGCGTTCGTCGGCGTCGTCGGTGGCGAGGCCCCGCAGGGCGGACACGGTGACCTGGAGGTCCTCGGCGAGTTCGGTCAGCACGTCGGCGACCGCGGTGGCGTTGGACTCCAGGATGTCGCTCCACAGCCGGGGATCGCCCCCGGCGATCCGCGTCACGTCGCGCAGCCCCTGCCCGGCCAGCCGGCAGGCGTCTTCCGGGAGGTGCTGGAGGCGGGCGGCCATCAGCGAGGCCACCACGTGCGGGGTGTGGGAGACGCGGGCCACGGCCCGGTCGTGGACGTCGCTGTCCATCACCACGGGCACCGCCCCGCACAGGGAAACCATCATGAGCGCCATGTTGAGCGCGTCGCGGCTGGTGTGGGCCGTGGGGGTCAGTACCCAGGAACGGCCCTCGAAGAGGGTGGCGCAGGCGGCGAGCGGGCCGGAGCGCTCCCGGCCGGCCATGGGGTGTCCGCCGATGAAGCTGACGGGGTCGGCGCCTGCGGCGAGGACCCCGATCTCCGGCTCGGTCTTGACGCTGGCGACGTCGGTGTACGAGCGGGCGAGGCCCAGCCTCTGCTGGGCGGCGAGCACGGTGCCGACCTGGGCCGGCGGGACGGCCAGTACGGCCAGGTCCACGGTGGTCTTCGGGGCGCCGAGGGTGCCGGCGCCGAGCGAGGCGGCGGTACGGGCGGCCGAGTCGTTCTCGTCCATGAGGTGGACGGCCACCCCGCGACGGGACAGGGCCAGTGCGATGGAGGTTCCGATGAGGCCCGTTCCCACCACCGCGGCGGAGCGGATCATCTGGGATCCCCGGCGGTGACCAGGTCTCGGCGCAGGGCGGCCGCACCGCCCAGGTAGACGTGCTTGATCTCGCGCTTGGACAGTTCCGTCTCGGCGTACGCGAGGATCCGCACGACCCGGGGCAGGGCCCCGGCGATGTCCAGTTCCTGCGCGCACATCATCGGCACGTCGGTCACGCCCAGTTCGCGGGCGGCGACCGCCGGGAACTCACTGACCAGGTCGGGGGTCGCCGTGAAGAACAGGCTGACCAGCTCCTCCTGGTCGAGCCCGTTGGCGGCGAGCATCTCCTGGAACAGCGTTCGGACCCCGTCCAGCAGGTGGCCCCGCTCGTCGACTTCCAGCTGGATGGCACCGCGCAGGGCACGCACGGACATGGGCTTCTCCCTTTGCTTCAGGACGGTACGTCGATCGGTCGCTCGGGATCAGGCGGCGGCCGGTACGGCTTCGCGGCGGGCCGCGCCGGCCGCCTGGCGGTCGCGGTACAGCTCGGCGACCCGGAAGGCCAGGTCGAGCGACTGCTTGCGGTTCAGGCGCGGGTCGCACGCGGACTCGTAGCGCTGTCCGAGGTCGGTGAGCCGGACCTCGGCGCCGCCTCCGACGCATTCGGTGACGTCGTCGCCGGTCAGCTCGATGTGGATGCCGCCGGGGTGGGTGCCGAGCGCCCGGTGGACCTCGAAGAAGCCGGTGACCTCGTCGAGCACGTCGTCGAAGTGCCGGGTCTTGTGGCCGCTGGGCGCCTCGAAGGTGTTGCCGTGCATCGGGTCGCAGATCCACGCGGGGCGCGCGCCCTCGGCGGTGACCTTGCCGATGAGCTCGGGGAGGATCTCGCGGATGTTGCGGGCGCCCATCCGGGTGATGAAGGTGAGACGGCCGGGCTCGCGCTCCGGGTCCAGCTTGTCGATGAGGCGCAGGGCCTCGTCGGCGGAGGTCGTGGGGCCGAGCTTGACTCCGATGGGGTTACGCACCGTGGAGGCGAACTCGACGTGGGCGCCGTCCAGTTGACGGGTGCGCTCACCGATCCAGATCATGTGGCCGGAGACGTCGTACAGCCGGCCGGTACGGGCGTCGACGCGGGTGAGCGCGGCCTCGTAGTCCAGGAGCAGTGCCTCGTGGCTGGCGAAGATCTCGGAGGAGTGGACGGCGGCCGGGTCGGCGCCGCAGGCGGCGAGGAAGGTGAGCGCGTCGTCGATGTCCCCGGCGAGGCGCTCGTAGCGCTCTCCGACCGGGGAGGCGGCGACGAAGTCGCGGTTCCACTCGTGGACCTGGCGCAGGTCGGCGTAGCCGCCGGTGGTGAAGGCCCGTACGAGGTTCAGGGTGGCGGCGGAGGAGTGGTACATCCGCTTGAGCCGCTCGGGGTCCGGGGTGCGGGACTCCGGGGTGAAGGCGAGGCCGTTGACGGAGTCTCCGCGGTAGACGGGCAGTTCGACACCGTCACGGATCTCGGTGGGCTTGGAGCGGGGCTTGGAGTACTGCCCGGCGATCCGGCCGATCTTCACCACGGGCACGGAGCTCGCGTAGGTGAGGACGGCGGCCATCTGGAGCAGGGTCTGCACCTTGTCGCGGACCTGGTCGGAGCTGACGGCGTCGAAGGTCTCGGCGCAGTCCCCGCCCTGGAGGACGAAGGCCTCGCCCCGGGCGACGTCGGCGAGCCGGTCGCGCAGCCGGTCGCACTCGCCGGCGAACACCAGGGGCGGGTAGGAGGCGAGGTCGTCGAGCGCGGAGCGCAGGGCGACGGGATCGGGGTAGGACGGCTGCTGGGCGGCGGGCAGCAGCCGCCAGGAGTCGACGGCCGTGGCGTGCGTGGCGAGGGTCATGGTGGCTGTGCCTCGATCGGTTTCGGTGGGAAAGGGAAGAGGTGTGGGCCTGTCGCCGCCCGGGATGGCGGCCCCGGGTGCCGGGGGTCCGTACGGTGGTGCGGCCGTACGGACCCCCGGTGGGCAATCCGTTGCAGGAGCCTGTCTCGCCAGGGGCCTAGACCGGCTCGTGGACCTCGGAGGTCCGGGCCGGGGGCGCCTGCGCCTCCGACGGCTGGGCCCCGGCTTCCTCACCGGCGGCCTTGTGGCCCTTGGTGAGGCCGAAGAAGAGCAGACCGCCGACGCCGAGGACGGCGATGACGATGCCCATCGGCACCGCGCTGTCCTCGCCGGCGAGGCCGACGAGCGGGACCACGGCCGCGCCGATCAGGTGCTGGGACAGGCCCAGCAGCGCGGCGGCCGACCCGGCTACGTCGCCGTGGTCCTGGAGGGCCAGCGCGAAGGAGTTCGGCAGGACGAGGCCGACGCTGGAGACGACCAGGAACAGCGCGACGAGCAGCGGGGCCAGACCGGCGTCGGTGAGGACGACGGCGAGCAGTCCGAGGCCGCCGACCGCGGAGACGGCCAGACCGGTGGCGAGCAGGGCGCGCGGGCCGGTCTTGTGCACGATGCGGCCGCTGACCTGGGCGGCGATGACCAGGCCGAGGGCGTTGACGCCGAAGACGACGCTGTAGGCCTGCGGGGACATCCCGTGGATGGACTGGAGCACGAAGGTCGAGCCGGAGATGTACGCGAACATCGCGGCGAAGGCGAAGCCGCAGGCCAGGTTGTAGCCGACGAACACCCGGTCGCCGAGCAGCCGGCGGAAGATCGGGCCGGTGGCCTTGAGGCCGCCGCGCACGCGCCGTTCGGCGGGGTGCGTCTCCGGCAGGGCGCCGGCGACGCCGAAGAGCATCAGGGCGCCGATGATGGCGAGGGCGATGAAGATGCCCTTCCACGAGGTGACGAGCATCAGCTGGCCGCCGAGGACGGGGGCCAGGATCGGCGCGATGCCGGTGATGAGCATCAGCATCGCGAAGAACCGGGCCGCGGCGGGCCCGCTGTGCCGGTCGCGCACGACCGCGGAGGCGATGACGATGCCGGTGGCGCCGCCGAGGCCCTGGAGGGCGCGCAGCCCGACCAGCGTCCAGATGTTGGGGGCGAAGGCGCACAGCAGGGCGGTGACGGCGAACAGCGCCAGACCGGCGATGAGCGGACGGCGGCGGCCGAGCGCGTCACTGACGGGTCCGGCGATGAGCTGACCGATGCCGAGGCCGAGCAGGCAGGCGGTGAGGCTGAGCTGAGCTGCCGAGGCGCTCGTGTTCAGGTCCTCGGCGATCTGCGGAAGGCCCGGCATGTAGGCGTCGTTGGCCAGCGGGCCGAGAGCGGTGAGTGCACCGAGGATGATGGCGAACCGGACGATGCCGGCGCTCTTCGGTGTGGCGGATGAAGTCATGTTTCTGATCCCCTCCGGGGAACGCGGAATCAGTAGGCGACGGTGATGCGGGCCTGGATCGCGTCGCCGCGCTCCAGTTCGTCCACGAAGGCGACCGCGTAGTCCGCGATGCTGATCTGGCTCTTGCCTTCGGCGTCCACCAGGAGCTGCTCACCGCCGACGCGATAGGTCCCGGTGCGCTCACCGGGCTCGATCTGGGCGGCCGGGGAGATGAACGTCCAGTCCAGGGAGCCGGCCTGGCGGTAGAGGGCGAGCGCCTCGCTCTGGGCGAGGGCGTTCTGCTTCCACATGGCCGGGAAGTTCGGGTTGTCGATGACCTTGACGCCCGGGGAGACCTCCAGGCTGCCGGCGCCTCCGAGGACCACGACACGGCGTACGCCGCTGCGGGTGAGGCCCTCGATCAGCGCGTTGGCCGCACCGACGATGATCTTGTGGTCGTCGTCGACGCCGAGCTTGGGGCCGACGGCCGAAGCGACGGCGTCGTAGCCCGCCGCGGACAGTTCGGCCACGGTGTCCGCACTGGTGGCGTCACCGGCGATCACCTTGAGGCCTTCGTGGCTGTTGCCCGCGATCTCGCCGGTGCGGGTCACGCCGGTGACGGCGTGGCCGCGGGAGAGCAGTTCGCCGGCGATGGCGCTGCCGATGTGTCCGCTGGCTCCGAAAAGCAGGATGTTCATGGTGGTGCCTCTTCTTCCTCGGTGATTCTTCGGGGGTGGTGCCGGACGAGGAGACGTCCCGCGGGCTAGTCCTCTTCGAGGAAGTCGGGCTGCTCGCGGATGATCTCGTCCCAGAGCAGCTGGAAGCTGAACCAGCCCAGCTGCTCGTTGCCGAAGCCGTCCCCAGCGGCGACGGCCTGCTCATGGGTGAAGCTCTTGGGCGTGCCCGCCGCCCGGGCGAGCAGCTGCACCTGGGCGCAGCTGTCGTAGGTGAAGAACCAGTGCACGGCCTCGTCGAGCGATCCGCCGACGGTTATCAGGCCGTGGTGGCGCAGCAGGATCGCGCGGTTGTCTCCGAGCTTCTCCGCGATGTCGCGGCCGAGTTCGGCCGAGACCGAGGGGCCCTCGTACTCCTCGTAGAGGACCTGGCGGTTGTAGAAGGCGGCGGACTCCTGGTCTATGGGGTCCAGCAGGCGGCCCAGGGCCCCCAGCGCGCGGGAGTGCGCGGTGTGGCCGTGGGCGGCGGCCGTGGCGCCCGGCTGCATCTCGTGGATGGCCGAGTGGATGACGAACGCGCTGGGGTTGACCCGGTGCTTGCCCTCCACGACGGTGCCCGCAGAGTCCACGCAGATGAGGTCGGCGACGCGGACCAGGTTGAAGGAGACGCCGAAGGGGTTCACCCAGAACCGGTCCTCGTGCTCCGGGTCGCGGACCGAGATGTGGCCCGAGATGCCCTCACCGAAGCCGTACTTGCCGAACAGCCGCAGCGCGGCGGCGAGCCGCTGCTTGCGGTGGCGGCGCGTCTCCTCGTGGGTGGCGAAGACCGGCTCGCTGGGGATCGGCAGGCCGGTGTGCGTGTCCGCCAGGTAGGCGGGCCGGTCGGTCTCGGTGACGCTCATGCTCGGGGGTCCTCATCTCCGGAATCTCCGGGTCGTCTTCCGGTGTCGGTACGGGTACGGGTGCGGGCGGCGGCCCGGCCGTGAGCGGAGCGGGCCCCGCTCGCGGCTAGACCGTGAGCAGGACGTCCTCGTTCTCCTGGGTCGCGGCCGTGACGGTCTCGGCGTGCTGCAGGATCGCGCCGACGATGTCCTGGCTGCGGTCGACCAGGGAGGGGATGCCGAAGGTGAAGAAGAGCGAGCCGGCGGCGATGTTGCCGAGCCCGTACAGGCGCGGGTCGGGCCGGCCGTTGGTGGTCAGCTGGCTGGTCGGACGCGCTATGTGCAGGCCGCCGTGGGGGTGTCGGCTGGCGACGCGGCTGCGCATGAGCGAGGTGACCAGGGGCGCGGCGCTGGTGGGGATGCGCCCCTCGGAGGCGTTGACCGCGCTGATGACGCGGTCGGCCGTGAAGTCGTGTCCCTCGGCGGTGACGACGTCGAAGCCGGCCTCGGGGTTCGGGGTGATGTTCTGCAGGCCGGCGACGATCTCCAGCTTGTCCGCCTCGACGAGGTCGAGGAGGACTCCGGCGCTGCCGGGCGGCATGGGGCAGCACAGGCTCATGATCGTGCGGTAGTGGGCGCGCAGCAGCTGGACCTTGTCCTGTTCGCGCAGCATCGGCCAGACGTCGGGGCCGGTCTCGGGGACGGCGCGCTGGAGGATGCGCAGGCCCATGTGGGGGGAGTCGACCTCTTCGATCTGCCGGCGCAGCCGGTCGACCGGGTCCTCCAGGTCGACCCGGATGATCTCCGAGACCACCGCGTCGAGGTCGGCGCCCACGTCGCGGAACTCGGCCCGCATGATGGTGGCGATGTCCTCGAGGGTGACCTCGGGGTGGATCGCGGCCAGCTCCTCCATCCGGTGCGGGGTGAAGTGCCGCAGCTCGAAGGGGACCGCCTTCTGCCGTACTCCGGGCAGGACGCCTCGCCGGGACAGCAGGCTGATCTTGCCCTGGTGGCCCTGGGCGGCCAGCGACAGGATGATGTCGATGGCGGTCAGGCCGCTGCCGATGATCGCGACGTGCTCCCGCTCGCCGACGTCCGCCAGCTTGTTGACGATCGGGTACGGGTCCCCGACGAAGCCGGGGGTGTCGCCCAGACCGTAGACGTCCTTGGGGCTGTCGCCGCCGACGCACAAGATGGCGTAGTCGAAGGCGCGGGCGCGGCCGTTGCCGGTGCGCAGCAGTACCCGGTTGGCGGCGCGGCTCGCGGAGGTGACCCCCTCGCCGACGAGGTCGACCCGCCAGCCCTGGCGGCGCAGTTCGCCGAGCGCGGCGTAGGCCGTCTGCTCCAGGTACTCGCCGTAGACGGTCCGGGGTGCGAAGCGGCTTCCGGACCAGCGATCGACTCCGGTGCGGACTCCTATGACCTTGTCCCGCGTCTCCAGCCAGTGCTCGAAGTGCTGGAGGTCGCCGGCGCGCACGGACATGTCGTCGGGCGTCGCGTTGACCTTGAGGGTCTCGGTGTCCACCTGGTAGGCACGCCCGCGCCACAGGTGCGGTGACGGTTCGAAGACCGTGAGGCTGCCCGGTTCGCTTTGTGTTCGCGACAACGCGTCGATCAAGCAGACTGCAGCCGCGCCTCCTCCGACGATGCCGATCGAGAATCCACGGGACATGTGTCAGTCACCTATCAATTCGTGGAAGGCGCGGGGTCGTCGTGCGCCGGCCTTGCTGTCCGCGATCACGGTGGCCCTTTCCTCGCCTACTCCGGGGATTCAGTGGGAGCCGCCGGCCGCCCCCGGTGCGGCGGGGGCGGGCCGGTCGGCCGGTGGTTTCGGTTCTCTGCGGCTCGGGTCCGTGCGACTCAGGCGGCGGAGTTCTTGAAGTTCTTCATCGAGACGGTGAAGTCCCCGCGGTTGGCGCGGTAGTCGATGCAGTACTCCTGCGGGTACCAGCCGCCGATCTGCCACTGCTGCGGCTGCTTGATGGGCCAGCAGCGGCTCGGGTTGACCCCGGCGGCGATGCCCTCGAACCAGGCCTTCGTGATCATCGGCTCGAGGAAGCTGATCTTGGCGTCGTAGGCGCCGTAGATGAAGGTCTGGGTGAAGGCGGTGGAGTGCCATTCGGGCGAGTTCATGTCGACCAGGTGGTTGCCCATGGCCGCCTCGGCCACGTTGTTGTTCACGTAGTCCGCCGGCAGGTACTGCGGGGGGATCGGCTTGATGGCCGTCGCGTAGTCGTCGCAGTTGATGGCCAGGCCGCAGGGGCCGCTGCGGATCGCATCGCGCTCCGCCTTGGACTGCGTGTAGAAGTGGAAGTCGAAGTGCGGGGTGTCGTAGATGTGCTCCGGCCCGTGGCCCATCGGGTTGTAGTTCAGCAGGGCCCACTTGAGCGGCATCCCGGGCAGCGCGGTCAGCTGTGAGGGCAGCTCCAGCGGGCGCTCGTGGCCGCCGACGCACTCGGTGTGCTCGTTGACCGTGCCGTTGCCGTCCATGTCGTAGCAGTGGTGGCCGTCGGTCATGGCGGTCGGCAGGCCGGTCAGCGTGTTCTTGGGGAAGACGAAGCCGACGGTCTGCGGGGTGGTGCCGTTGATCTGCGCGTACGTGCGCACGGTGCCGTTGCCGAGCGCGCTCGGGGCGCCGTACGAGGCACAGGGCCCCGCGTAGGAGAGCGTCTCCTCGAGCAGGACCTGCGAGGCCCACTGCGCGACCTTGACGGTGCGCTCGCGGGTCGGGGCGTCCCGCGTCACCAGGCAGACGGTCACCGAGCCCGACGTACGCGCCGCGGCCTCCGCGGTGGAATCCGTCGCCTGGGCCGGGTCGCCGGGCAGGATCAGCAGGGTCAGGGCTGATATGGCCAGGGCCGCCCCGAGGAGCACCCGCCAGCTCAGCAGCTTCTTCGCGCGCACGTCACACCTGTTCCAGTTCGAATCTGTGGAATCCGCCCTGAAGGAAGATCAGGGGGGTCTGGGTCTCGCGGGCACCCATGGCGACGACTTCGCCGATGACCATCACGTGGTCGCCCGCCACCACGTGGTCGCGCAGGCTGCACTCCATCCAGGCCGCCGCGTCGAACAGGAGCGTCCCGGTGGCCTCGCCCGGCGCTCCGGCCACCTCGGTCAGCGCCTGGTCGCGCTCGGGCCGCCGGCGCGCGAACGCGCGGGCGGTGGACTCGCCCTCGGCGCCGAGGATCGAGATCCCGACGACGCCGGTCCGCAGCAGCTCGGCGAAGAACTCGGAGTCGTGACGGAAGCTCAGGGACACCAGCGGCGGTTCGAGGGAGACGGAGGTGAGCGAGTTGACGGTGATCGCGTTGTGGGTGCGCACGCCGTCCTGGTCGGTGTAGGTGCTGACGACGCAGACCCCCGTGGCGAAGGAACGCATCACATCGCGCAGGTCGTGGTTCATGGCCGGGCCTCTCTGCTGGGCGCGGACGGGTGCGCGCGGCGCGT
This sequence comes from Streptomyces sp. NPDC058289, assembly GCF_042880975.1. Lineage (NCBI taxonomy): Bacteria > Bacillati > Actinomycetota > Actinomycetes > Kitasatosporales > Streptomycetaceae > Streptomyces > Streptomyces sp. NPDC058289. The sequence goes on along the minus strand of NZ_JBHVYI010000045.1, from coordinate 40,972 downwards.
CGGCCGCGGGCACCCGTCCGTACGCGGGCTTGACGGTCAGTTGTCCTGGGCCCAGCGGCCGCGGGTCCAGCCGTCGAGGTCGTAGTCGTCCATGGCCCTCTGGACGAGGTCGCCGTAGTTGTCGAGCAGACCGGCGCCGCGCGACCAGTTCAGGGTGTCGAGGCGCACCTGGTCGGGACCGCCCGCGTAGTTGAGCTCGTACAGCTCGTGGCGGGCGCCGAACTCGGTGCCGATCGCGTCCCAGGCCAGCTTGAAGAGCTTGGTGCGCTCCTCGGCCGTGGCGCCGGTGCCGCGGTAGTAGCGGTCGAGCAGCGGGCGCAGCTCCGGGTTCTGCAGGTCCTTGGCGCTGGACGGGGTCATCAGCAGCGCGCCCGCGAGGTGCTCCTCGAAGAAGCGGTGCGTGCGCTCCCAGCTGAGCGGGGCGAGCGCCCGGTAGCCGGCCGAGTAGTCCATGCGCGGCAGTACGGTGCCGGCCGGGCCGGCCTCCGGGTCCAGGGCCATGGCGCTGGTGACGGCCCAGGTCTGGTGGCGCCAGGCCAGCAGTTCGCCGAGGCCGGCCTGGACGCCGCGGAAGCCGTCCGTGCCGTTGATGCGGGTGCCCTTGTCGAGGATGCCCGCCATGAACTCGAGCTTGACCGACATGCGGATCGCGCCCTGGAAGAAGCCGCGGGAGAGCAGGCCGGAGCGCGGGAAGTACTGGTGGATCTTCTCGGTGTCCCGGTAGATCAGGACGTTCTCCCACGGGATGAACGCCTTGTCGAAGACCAGCACGGCGTCGTTCTCGTCGAACCGGCTGGAGAGCGGGTTGTCGAACGGGCTGGTGGCCTTGCCCTCGTAGGAGGTGCGGCAGACCACCTTCATGCCGGGGGTGTTCAGCGGGGCCATGAAGGCCAGCGCCATGTCCTCGGCCTTGCCGGCTTCCAGGTTGGCCAGGTGGATCTGGCCGACGAAGGCGACGTTGCTCAGCGCCGAGGCGGTGGCCATGAGCTTGGCGCCCTCGACGACGATGCCGTCCTCGCGCTCCTCGACGACCTTGAGGTAGACGTCGCGGATCTCGTGCGCCGGCTTGTTGCGGTCGACGGGCGGGTTGACGATCGCGTGGCTGATCGAGAGGCCCTGGCGGGCGTACTTCTCGTACCAGGCGCGGGCGTTGTCGCCGAAGGGCTCGTAGAAGTCGTGGGTGACGGCCAGGCCGGCCATGAACGACGCCTTGTAGTCGGGCGTGCGGTTCATGAACCCGTAGCTCAGGCGGGCCCAGTGCTCGATGGCGTCGCGGGCCTTGACGAGCTCCTCGGGCGAGTGCGCCGGGGTGAAGAAGCGGTGGACGCGGTACCCCGTGTACCGGTCGACCGTCGTCATCAGGTCCTTGGTGTCCGGGTGGTGGAGCGCGTCGTAGAGGTGCGCGGTCGACCGCGCGGCCATGGCGAAGGCCGGGTGCGTCGTCACGTCCTTGACGAGCTCGCCGTCCACGAAGACCTGGCGACCGTCACGCAGGCTCTCCAGGAAGGAGTCGCCCGTCATGAGGTCGTTCGGAGCCTCGCCGGCCGACTGATCCACTATCGGGACCTGACCCATTTTGGTGTCCTCTCCAGGGGTAATACAAGCGACCGCTGCCGGGCGCACAGTTCGATTGACCCGAGCGTAGGGTCGGCCGCCGATCCGCTCTTGCGGGGCTGCGCACGGACAATTGCCCATCTACGCCAACCCTGGCGCCAACACGTTCGAGGCGGTACGTCAACAACCAGACGGAGACGCCTTGTTGACTTTACAGAGAGGGGTCGAGCCGCGCTTCTCAATATTGCGGAACCATGAATTCCGAATGCCCGGAAATACCTTCGACCCGGCGTTGATCCAAGTAATTCGGATACGACAGCCGGGCCGAATGGAAAAGAATTGGAAAAGATGTCCGACGGCTGGTCAGGCGGCGGGACGGGTCTGGCCTGCGGACGCCGCGTCGATACAGGCGGCCTCGGCTATCAGAATGATCTTCTCTGCGTGCGGCAGCAGCCGCATGCCCGCCTCGGTCAGCTGGACCCGGCCGCCGGCGCGATGGAACAGCGCGGCCCCGATGTAGTCCTCGAGGTTCTTGATGTGGGCGGTGACGCTGGGCTGCGAGTAGTGGAGGTTGCGGGCGGCGCGAGTGAAGCTCATCTCGGCGGCCACTTCACGGAACGAGCGTAACTGCTGGAACTGCACGGCAGGGGCTCCCTTCTGCGAGGCTCAGAGCCTCGGAGGCTAGAAACATACCACGGTGCAGGTATAACTGCAGTACGAGGATTCTCGTTTTACTTTCCCGCACGACTGCGGACATACCTGTGGCCATGCCCGCAGGGAGGGCATGGCCACAGGTCAGCCGCTGCTTCGTGGTTGACAGCGGGTTGGGCGGAGTGGACTAGTCGGACATCTCCATCGGCGAGAGGAGGTCCCTGGCGATCTGCGGGAGCAGACGGTCGATCAGTACCCCCGTGCGCGCGGATCCGTCGGCGGCACGCGGGATCGCGTCCACGGCCACCGCGTGCGAGAGCACCCACGGCATGCGCCGCTCGCAGGCGGCCAGCGCGGCCTGGCGTCCGCCGGCCTCCTGGTCCTCCTCGACCAGCGGTACGAAGGCCACCACCAGCGTCTCGCCCACCTCGGGCAGCCGGGTGCGCATCACGGCGATGTCCTGGACGCAGGGCAGGTCGAGGAGTTCGAGCTCGAGCGCGAAGAAGGCCGCCTCGAAGTCCTCCACCAGTACCTCGTCGTACGGCTGGTCGTCGAAGGAGGGCAGGTTCACGCGGACATCTCCTGTTGCATCGACTGCTCAAGCTGCAGGTTCAAAGTGATGATGGGCAGGACCGCGTCGAGGAGGTCCCCGGTGCGGATGCGGCCCGTCGGGCTGTACGGGATGGTGTCGACGGCGATGACGTGCGCGGGCAGCGACGGCACCCGGCGGGCGCAGGCCGCGCTGAGCGCCTGGTAGCCGGTGGCCTCGCGGCCGACCGCCACGGCGATGAAGGGCACCACGATCGCGTCGCCCAGTACCGGGCTGCTGACCCGCATGACCGCGGTGTCGCGCAGGCAGGGCAGGTTGAGCAGGTCCGACTCCAGCCGGAACAGCTCGGTGTCGACCGCCGAATCGCGGACCACCACGGGTACTTCGGTGACCCGCCCGGTGACCAGCAGCCGGCCGGTCTCGTCCACGTACCCGGACTCGTCGGTGACGAGGAAGCGCTCCGCGCCCCAGCCGAGGTCCAGCTCGGCGACCTGGGTCTCGCCGTCCAGGTAGCCGTCCATGACCTGGTGGCCCGCGAAGGCGAGCCGGCCGCTCTCGCCCTGCGCCACCGGCTGCCCGTCCTCGCCGAGGACGGCGACGGTGGTGCCGAGCGTGGTGTGGCCCGAGCGCGGCGGCGAGACCAGCAGCTCCTCGGGGCCCATGACCGCGGTCAGCCCGGTCTCCGCGCTGCCGAGCGCGGTGTGCAGCACCGGGCCGAGCCGCTCCCAGGCCGTGTTGACGGTCCATCGGCCCAGGTGGGCGCCGGGGGTGAGGAGGAACCGCAGGTGGCGGGTGCGCGGCGAGGGCTCGGCGGTCTCCGGCAGTCCGAGCACTCCGTGCAGGGTGGAGGGGGTGATGACACCGGTGCTGACGCGCTCGGCGACGAGCAGGGAGGCCAGGGTCTCGGGGCCGGCTCCGTCCGCGAGGACGACGGTGGCGCCGATGCCGAGCATCGTGCGGGCCAGGGCGAGGGCCGTGGGCTCCGTCGGCGGGGCGGAGGCCAGGTGGACGTCGTCCCGGTTGAGCCCGAACTCGTCGACGAGGTCCACCAGGTGGCGGCCCTCGGAGGGGGTGCGGCGCACGGCGATCCGGGAGGGCCCCTCACTGCGCGCACTGACCGCGAAGGCCTCGTACGGCCGGGGCGCCGGCAGGGTCCGCAGGGGTTCGGCCGAGGTCAGCAGGTCGAAGTTGAGCGCCTGGTGCTTGCCGGGGGCGGCCGGCGCGCCGGGGGCCGTGATCCCGTCCAGGAGGACGTGCACGGCCTGCGGGCCGCTGGGCCATACGAGCTGGTCGAGGGTGGCGCGGTGCTCCGAGGTCACGAAGACCACGGACGGCTCCAGCCAGGAGAGCACCTGGCCGAGATCGTCCTTGCCGCTCTGCGGATCCAGACCGGTGCAGGAGACGCCGAGGGTGGCGCAGGCGCTCATCGCGACGGTGAGCTGCCAGCTGTTCCCGGCGAGGAAGACCGCCCGGACCGCGCCCTCTTGGGGCAGGTGTTCGGTGAGTCCGGCCGCTGTCCGCTCCACGGTCTCGGCGTATTGGCCCCAGGTCAGCCGCACCTGGCCGTCGACCAAGGCATCCCGCGTCACGCCGCCCGCCGCGTGCCGGCGGATGTCATCGAGCTTGATCATGTGGGTTCTCCGTGGTCGGTCAAGAGCCTCGTATGTGGCTCGGGGCCGCGCCCATGGAAACAAACCTGCATGAAGGTAGGCAACCGTCATCGGAAGATCTGATGTCGCCGCACGGAGGACGGAATTCGGCTGCGGAAAGCCCTCCGCCGGGCGTCGAGGACGCCCGGCGGAGGGAAACGGTGAAAACAGGCCGGTCCGTGGGCGGACCGGCCGCAGCCGGTACTAGGCCTGGAGCTCGGCCGATTCGACGAGTTCGGCCTCGGCCCGCGCCCGCAGGTGCTTCTCCAGGTCGGCCGCGACCCGCTCGGCGCGGCCGGGAGCCATGTCGAGTTCGGCCAGCACCGTCGGCAGGGCGATGATCGGCATGATGTGCCTGAGCAGCACGGATACCCGTACTTCCAGGTCCTCCCAGTCGGCCATCACTTCCGAGAGCACCTGCACTCCGGTGAAGGCGCCGACGAAGAGGTTGGCGACCGCGTCCAGGTCCACGTGCGCGTGGAGTTCGCCGCACTCCCGAGCCTGCCCCAGGGCGAACCGGTTGTGGTCGATCCAGTCCTGGTAGGGCCGCAGGCGGTGCTCGTGGTGACTGCCGCGCTCCAGGGAGAGCCTCAGGCTGCCCTGCACGATCGGGTCACTGCGGATCTGAACGGCGAAGAGCATGCCCTTGTCGATCAGCTCCTGGAGACGGGTGCTCCGCGGTACGAGCGGGAAGCCGACCGTGTCGATCTGGCTGGCCAGAACGGCCTGTGCCAGCTCTTCCTTGCCCTTGAAGTAGTAGTAGAAGGCACCCTTGGTCAGCCCGAGCCGCTGGTAGACGTCCGCGATCGTGGCCCCGTTGAAGCCCTTCTCCGCGAACACGGCGCCGGCTGCCTCGACGATGAGTTGCCGGGTGCGCCGCGAAGTCTCCCTCTGAGACACCCTCGCTCCTTCCACGCTGCTGGCGGCCAATGATGCACCTCCTCGGAGGTATGAGCATGTCACCGAAAACAGCCGTTGCAAATTATACCAGGCAGCACGTATCTTGCGGCGAACCGAGACCTACCACGAGTGGCTCGAATCTGCCTCGAAGTCCGGAGGGGAATTCATGTTAATCACGTCGTATGCGAGCGAAAACGCCCAAAGACCGTCGGTCGGGGTCTCAGATGCAAGGCCTCCGGCCGTACCCAACTGGCTCGTGCACCGTCCCGACACCTCCGAGGTGTTCCTCTCGGCCTGGGAAAGAACCGCTCCCGACCGATTCAACGTGACCGTCCGTTGGCCTGAAGACCACCCGTTCCATACCGCCCTCCACGGTTTCCGTTCCCCCGCCGTCATCGCGGAGGCCATCCGCCAGACGGGCATCCTGCTCTCGCACGCCGAGTACGGGGTCCCCCTCGGCCACCAGTTCCTGATGTCCGACATCCGCTACCGGATCGATCCCCACCTCCTGGCATCGGACAGCGGCGCCCCCGTCCACATCGACGTCACCTGCACGAACATCAACCGCCGTGGCACCCGCTTCTCCGGCATGGTGTGTCACATGGAGGTGGTGCAGGGCGGCCGGGTCATCGCGACGGGCGGCGGCAGCCTGACGTGCACCTCTCCCGGCGCCTACCGCCGGATGCGCGGTGAGCACGCGGACGCCCGGCCGCTCCTGCCCGTGCCGGACCCGGTGCACCCCTCCCTCGTCCTGCGGACCGAGCCGAGCCACGTTCTGCTGGCCCCCACCATGGATCCCCGGTGCTGGACGCTGCGGCCGCACACCACGAACACGACGCTGTTCGCGCACAAGAACGACCACGTACCCGGCATGGTCCTCCTGGAGGCCACGCACCAGGCCGCCTACGCCGTCGCGGGCGCCACCCGGCTGTACCCCACCTCGCTGCGCCTGACCTTCGACCGGTACGTGGAGTTCCACTCCCCCTGTCTGGTCCAGGCGCAGCCGGTGACGCGGAGTCGGGACAACATCCTCTCCCTGAACGTGACCGGCCATCAGAGCGGCCAGCGGGTCTTCCACGCCCACCTGGAAGCAATTCCCGTTTCCGCCTGATCTCCTCCCTTTCCTGCGAAATGGGCATCGGTTCCCTGTGATCCGCCGGCCGAGACAGCCCTGCGCGAAGTGGCGGGAAGGACTTCGACGTGCCAGCCTGTGACGTCATCCGACTCACCGTCACCAGCAGCTGTAGGAGGGATACTCCTGTGAGCAGGCAGTGCCCGTTCGTCATCGATCCGCTCGGCCAGGACATTCACGGAGAAATCAAAGAGATACGCTCCCTTGGACGGGCCGTGCGGATCGTGCTCCCCGGTGGAGTGGAGGCGTGGTCCATCACGGACTACGCACTCGTGAAGCGCCTGCTCACCGATCCCCGGGTGTCGAAGGACGCCTACCGGCACTGGCCGGCGTGGATCGACGGAGAAGTCGACCAGGAGTGGCCGCTGGCCATCTGGGTCTCGGTGCAGAACATGGTCACCGCCTACGGCGAGGAGCACACGCGCCTGCGCAAGCCGGTGGCGGGGGAGTTCACCATGCGCCGCGTGGCCGCCCTGCGGCCCCGGGTCGAGGAGATCGCCGCCGGGTTGCTGGACCGCCTGGAACGGGCCCCGGCGGGACGGCCCCTGGACCTCCGCAGGGAATTCGCTCACGTACTGCCGCACGCCGTGGTCTGCGAGCTATTCGGAATTCCGCATTCCGCACGTGATCCCCTGCAGAGGATCATCGACAGTTTCTTCGCCACCTCGATCACCCCCGAAGACGCGATGGCGAATGGCATAGCCATGTACGAGATCCTGAACGAAGTCGTGGCGCACAAGAGGAAATTCCCTGCCGACGACTTGACGTCGGGCCTCGTCGCCGCACGCGACTCGGGCGCCGCGGATATGAGCGAGAAGGAACTCCTCGACAATCTCATCCTCCTCTTCACCGCCGGCTACGAGACGACGGTGAACCTCATAGACAACGCGGTCGTCTCCCTCCTCACGCACCCCGGCCAGCTCGCGCTCGTACGGGACGGCAAGGCCTCGTGGGAGGACGTCATCGACGAATCCCTGCGGGTGGATCCGCCCGGCGCGCACAGCATCCTGCGCTACGCCGTCGAGTCGATCGAGATCGACGACGACGTGCGGATCCCGCAGGGCGACGCGATCGTCATCTGCTTCGCCGGCGCGGGCCGCGACCCCCGCCACCACGGAGCCGGGGCGGACCTCTTCGACATCACCCGCGACACCCGCGCCGATCACGTGTCGTTCGGGTACGGAGCCCACCACTGCCTCGGCGTGAATCTGGCCCGGATGGAGGTCGCCATCGCGCTGTCGGCGCTCTTCGAGCGGTTCCCCGACATCGCCCTGGCCGTGCCGGCCGATGAACTCCGGCCGAAGTTCTCGTTCGTTTCGAACGGCCACCGCACGGTTCCCGTGATGCTGGGCCCGCCCAGCGCGCGCAACGGGTCCATTTCCAGCCAATAGCACCGGGGGCGGCCCCTCCCTGAAGACTCCACCGGACTGCGCCAGACGAAAGACGGAAGACTCACCATGACGGAAAAGACCGGCCTCCTCGTGGGCAGGCGCGCCCTGATCACCGGCGCGAGCAGCGGCATCGGGGCGGCCGCCGCCCGGGTGTTCTGCGAGAACGGGGCCTCGGTGCTCCTCACCGCCCGGCGCGAGGAGGAACTGGCCGCGCTCACCCGCGAGCTGACGGACCAGGGTTTCACCGCCGCCTACGCGGTCGTCGACGTGGCCCGCGCCGAAGAGGTCAAGGCGGCGGTGGACAGGGCGGTGGAGCTCTTCGGGGGCCTGGACGCCGCCTTCAACAACGCGGGGCTGGGTACCGTGCCCGCGCCGCTGCACCTCACCGAGGACGCGGACTTCGAGGCCGTCATGGCCACCAATGTCCGCGGCACGTGGAACTGCATGAAGTACGAGATCGCCGCGATGCTGCCGGGTGGCGGGGCGATCGTGAACAACAGCAGCGTCGCGGGCCTGGTCGGCACTCCGGCGGCCGCCGCGTACATCGCGGCGAAGCACGCCGTCATCGGCCTGACGAAGGCCGCCGCCGAGTACGCCGCCCAGGGCGTCCGGGTCAACGCCATCGCTCCCGGCACCACGCGCAGCGAGATGATGGCCCAGTGGTTCGACCTGAACCCCGGCATCGAGGAGCAACTGCACACCAGGGCCCCGCTGCCGCGCACGGCGGACCCGCGCGAGATCGCGCACGCGGCCGCATGGCTGCTGAGCGACCAGGCGTCCTTCGTCGTCGGCGCGACCGTCCCGGTGGACGGCGGCTGGACCGCCCGCTGACGGCTCAGCACGACGGCATCCGCCCGTGCAACCGGAACACGGCGGAACACGGCGGAACGCGGCGGAGCCCCCGGGCGAAGAAGAGAAGAAGAGCTGTACGGGCACATCGGAGCCCCGGGCCGGGCCGGGCCCGCGCCGATAAAATCGCCCCCATGCAGATATCCGAAAGACCCCGGGTGATCGTCCTGACGGGAGCCACCGGTTTCATCGGCTCGGCCGCACTGGACGCCCTGGCCCGCCGTCCCGGCGTCCTGGTGCGGGCCCTCGCCCGCACCCCCGGTGCGGAGCGCGAAGGCGTGGAGTGGGTACGTGCGGACCTGGGCGACCCCGGCTCGCTGCGCGGGGTCTGCGAGGGCGCGGCCGCGCTGGTGAACCTGGCCTCCTACATCGGGCGGGACGAGGAGCGCTGCCACACGGTCAACGTCCTGGGCGGCGCGGCCCTCCTCTCGGAGGCCCTGCGGGCGGGGGTGCGCCGGATCGTCCACCTGTCCACGGCCGCGGTCTACGGGAACCTCCCGCACCGCGGGATCGAGGTCGACGAGGTGGCCCCGGAGCCGGTGTCCGCCGCGAGCCGCACCCGATTGGCGGCGGAGGCCCCGGTGCTGGCCGCCGGCGGAACCGTACTGCGGCCGAGCCTGGTGCTGGGGGCGGGTGACCGCTGGGTGGTCCCGGCCCTGGCCGAGCTGATCGACCGGGTCCCGGCCAGTTGGGACGGCGGCCGCGCGCTGCTGTCCGTGATCGACGTCGGCGAGCTGGCCCGCCTGATCGACGCCCTGGCCACGGCCCCGGGCCCCGTCATGGGCGGGATCCACCACGCGAGCCACCCCGCCGCGGTGACCAGCGCCGACCTCATGTCGGCCCTGGCCGCCGAAGGGATCCTGCCGGAGGTGCGGGAGGAGTGGCCGTGGGACCGCTGCGTGGAACAGCTCCGCGTGCGCCCGGGCCGGGTGACGGAGCGGCAGTTCGCCCTGCTGGCCCGCGACTACCACCAGCGCGCCGACCCCATCTGGCGGCTGACCCGCCTGCGCCCCACCCCCACGCCCCTCGCCCTGCTCCCCTCGGCCGCCCCCTGGTACCGCGCCCACCTGGCCCGCGCCTGAAGGACACCGCCGGCCGGCCGCATCAGCGAGCGGCCTAGCGCCTGTCGTCAAACTCCCTTCGGGCGACGACGGGAGTTTGACGACAGGCCCTAGCGCTCCTCTCCATGGACGATCCGAAAGCGACGACCGGTGAGGTCCGCCGGATCCCGGTCGACCACACGAACAGGTGCCCATACCCACTGCCAGACGCCGATCCCCGGTGTCCGGGAGAACCGGATCGGCCCCCGGGTGCCCTCGACCTCCACCCGTGGCCACGCCCCGGCGACGGCTGCCCGGTCCGTGCCGTACGAACGCAGCATCTCGGCGAGGACGGTGACGCTGTCCCAGCCCTCGAAGGCCACGAACGAGGGCTCCTCGCCGAGCCGTTCGCGGAGCTCCTTACCCACCCGCTCGCCGAGCGGCCCGAGCCGCTCGGGCAGGTAGCGCAGGAAGGGGATGCCGGCGCCGTCCTCGCCCAGCGCCCCGGCCCATCCGGCGAACTCCGGTTGTCCGGCCGGAGCCCCGATCAGGACCTCCCCGAGCCGCCGGTCGCCGCGTACCGCCCTGACGATCGCCGCCGCCGGCTCCGGATACCCGACCAGCAGGAGGAGCGCGGTGGCCCCCTCCTCCACGAGCGTGTCGCAGAGCTCCTCGGCAGTCGTCCCCATCACGTCGATCTCGACGACGACACTGCCGCCGCGGGTGGCAAAGCACTCCCGCAGGATGGCGGTCCCAGCAGCCCAGTACACACTCGGCTGGGTCGCCACGGCGATCCGAGCATGCCCCGCCCCGAGCAGGAACTCCGCGTACCTCCGCCAACCATGCGACTGGGCCGGGGCCAGCCGCGCGACCCACTCCGTCGGCTCCTCGGTGAGCGCGTCGAGCACCGCGGAGGAGCAGAGGAACGGCACGCCGAGTGCGTCGGCCCGCGCCGCTGCCGCCCGGGCCACGACGCTGTGGTACTCCCCCACCACGGCGGCCACACCCAGACCGGCCAGTTCCTCCACGGCCGCCGCGGCCCGCTCCGGATCGGCCGCGGTGTCCCGGACCACGAGCTCCAGCGGCCGCCCGCCGATCCCTCCCGCGTCATTGACCTCGCGCACGGCCAGCTCGAGCCCCGCGAGCAACTGCCGCCCCGCGTCGACCCACCCGGGCGGCGTCAACGGCACGAGAGCCCCCAGCCGCACGACCGACCTCCCGGCCGGCCCCCCTGACGACGGCAATGCCGAGGCATTCACAGTGCGACGCTCCTCTGTCCCCACGCCAACACACCCCAAGCCCGCCGACGCACCCATTCGATCACCCCGCCATTGGACCCACCCCCACCCCCGAAGGCAACCGCATACCCCTCACCCCTCGCCCGCCCCCGCCAGCCGAACCCTGCCCCTCCCCGGTACACAGCCCCACCCGACCCCCGCAGCCCAGCCCCCAACAGGCCCAGGTACGCAGCCGCAACCGAACCCGGCCCACACCCCCCAACGCCCCAGGTGCCCAACCCCGAACGGACCCCGGGGCAGAGCCTCACCGGCCCCTGGTGCCCAGTCCGGCACGGCCCCAGATACGCGACCCCGCAACGGGGCCCGGGACAGAGCCCGGAGCGGAGCCCGGAGCAGAGCCGGAGCGGGGCCCGGAGCAGAGCCCCCAACGGGCCCCGGGACAGAACCCGGAACCGAGCCCAGGACAGAACCCGGAACCGGGCCCGGGACAGAGCCCAGAACGGGGTCCGGAGCAGAGCCCGGGGCAGAGCCCCCAACGGGCCCCGGGACAGAACCCTGAACCGGCCCCAGGACGGAGCCCGGAACGGGGCCCGGGGCAGAGCCCCGGTTTCGGGAAGGGGCGGGGTGGGGGAACGGCCCCGCAGGGCCCCGCACAGACCCGGCCCCGCCGCGTCCCGCCCGCCCGCCCCCGGCCGCCCGCCCCTCGGGAACCGGCTCCCCACCCCCGACGTCGTCGTACCAGCCACACCACACCCTCCCAACGGAACAGGCAGGAACGGCCCCATGACCCATGCAAACGCGGGCCCGCCCCCCAGCCCACCCCCCGGCCCCACCGCCCGGCCCCGCCCCCTCCGCCCCCGCCTCCTCACCTGGCCCTCGGCCCGCACCACCGCCCGACCCCGACCCCTTCTCCCTCGCCCCCGCGCCCTCCCCTGGCTCGCCGCCGGCACCGCGGCCGGCACCGCGGCCGGCGCCACCGTCCTCCCCGTCCTCTTCTCCGTACTCCTCGCCGCGCTCCTCGCCCGCCCCTCCCTCGTCCCCAACACGCCCGGCCACCCCGGGAGCTTGCTGGAGACGTTCCTCCCCTGGCTCGGCCTGGCCGTCCCACTCCTGCTCGCCCTGGCCCTGCGACGTCGCTCCGCGGCCACCGCCCTGGCCCTCCTGCTCCCCACCGCCGCCTGGCTGGGCCAGTTCGGCACCTTCCTCCCCCACCCCGTCACCCCCACGGCCGCCACCCCCACCGCCGCCACCCACTCAACCCACCACCCCCCTCACCCCACCCTCACCACCGTCCAGCACAACATCAGCGACGAGAACCAGAACCCCTCCCGCACCGCCAAGGCCCTCGCCGCCGCGCACCCCGCCCTCATCGCCGTCGAGGAACTCACCCCCGCCGCCATCACGGCCTTCACCGCCACCCTCGGCGCCGACTACCCCCACCACGCCACCCACGGCACGGTCGGTCTCTGGTCGACGTACCCGCTCACCGACGTCCGCCCCGTCGACATCAAGCCGTCGGCCCTCGCCGGTGACCCGCACTGGAACCGCGCCCTGCGCGCCACCGCCGCCACCCCCGGCGGGCCCGTCGCCGTCTACGTCGTCCACCTGCCCTCCCTTCGCCTCGGCGCCTCCGGCTTCGGCTCCGCCCGCCGAGACGAGAGCGCCGTCCTCCTCGGCTCCGTCCTCGCCGCCGAACCCGCCGACCGCGTCGTCCTGCTCGGAGACCTCAACGGCACCGCCGACGACCGCGGCCTGGCCCCCGTCCGCACCGCCCTAACGGCGAAGGCACCCCCCACCCCGGCCGCCGCCCACACCTCCGCCCCCGCCGCCGCCACTCCTGGCTTCGCCTTCACCTGGCCCGCGGCCTTCCCCCTGGCCCGGATCGACCAGATCCTGATCCGCTCGGGCACCGTCACCCACGTCCGTACGCTCCCCGCCACCTCCAGCGATCACCTGCCCCTCACCGCCGACATCCAGTTCGATTAACGTACGGTTATGACTGAATTCGTACTGGTGGCAGGCGCCTGGCTGGGAGCAGCTGCATGGGACGAGGTGGCCGCCGAACTCCGCACCGCACTGCGCAGCACGGGCGGCGACCACGAGGTCCACGCACTGACCCTGTCCGGCCTCGCGGACAAGCAGGGCGTCGCAGCCGGCCAGCAGACGCACGTCACGGACATAGTCGACGCCATCGACGAGCTCGGCCTGCGCGATGTGGTCCTCGTGGGCCACAGTTACTCCGGCATCCCGGTCGGCCAGGCCGCCGAGCGGATCGGCGCCCGCCTGAACCGGGTGGTCTTCGTCGACGCCAACGTCCCGACCCACAACGGATCCTTCGTCTCCGGCTGGCCTGACGGCCGCTCCGCCGTAGAGGCCTCGATCGCCGCGAACGACGGTTTCTGGCCGCCCCTGCAGGCCGCCGACTGCGAGGGCCAGGGCCTCACCGACGAGCAGACCGCCCGGCTCCTCGCCGCTGCGACCCCGCACCCGGGCGCCACGCTCACCGAACCGGCCGTACTGACCCACCCGCTCGCCGAGCTCCCCGCGACCTACGTCAAATGCCTGCTGGACGGCGCCGAACCCCACCCCGACGTGGCGAAGCTCCTGGCCACCGGCCCGGACTGGCAGTGGGTCACCCTGGACACGGGCCACTGGCCGATGTTCTCCGCCCCGTCCGCCCTGGCCCGCATCCTCCTCGACGCCGCCGCGCAGGACACCCCGCCGCCGGCTTCCGGTCTTCGCATCCACCCGGTGGACGCCGCCTCCGAAGCCTCCCTGAACGACTGGCAGCACGTCCACAACACGGTCATCCCGACGGCCCTCCTCTCCCTGGACGACGTACGTGAGCGCTCCGCGCGCCACGCCCTGCACGTCGCCCACCTCGGCGACACCCTCGTCGGATGCACGACGCTCCGGCCCCCCGCCGCCGGCTCCACGACCGCCACCGTGATCGCGCGCGTCCTTCCTGCGTACCGGGGACGGGGTTTCGGCCGCGAGCTGTACTCCTACGCACTCGCCCAGGCTCGGTCCCTCGGCGCCGAGGTGATCGAGACCGTGGTCCTCGCGTCCAACCCGGAGGGCCTGGGCTTCGCGCGCCGAGCGGGCTTCGTCGAGTTCGACCGCTACGTCCTCCCCGGCGACACCGTGCCCTTCGTAGACCTGCGCCTCGCGTGAGCGTCCGGTGGGTGCGCCTCGAACTCACCGTCCGCACCTTCGACTCCGCCCGGTTCACCCCGTACGTCGACCGGTGCCGGGCGGCGGGCGTCAGCTTCACGACCCTCGCCCAACTGGGCGACGTGGAGGACGAGCGCCGCAGGCTCTACGACCTGAACAAGGAATGCTCGGCCGACACCCCCGAGCGGGGCGCCTTCTACTCCTACGACGCCTACGCACGCCTACGCTTCGCATCGCCCTCCTACGACCCGGCCGGCATCGTCGTCGCCCGGGACCGGGACGGCACGTGGGCCGGCATGGCGGCGACCTCCCTCCATCTCTCGGACGGCTTCGCCTTCAACGAGATGACCGGCGTCCGGGCCTCCACCCGGGCCGCGGCATCTCCCTCGCGATGAAGACCCTCGGCATTGCCTTCGCCGACCACCGTGGAGCCCCCGTCATCCGCACGATGCACCACCCGGCGAACACCTCGGCCATCGCCATGAACCGCACGCTCGGCTACGCGGACGCGGACTGGCACCGGGAGTCGGTCTAGGCCGGAAGTCGCCCTAAGCCGGGACCCGGCGCTTCCGGGAGACGGCGACCCCGGCCAGGCAGACCGCACCGCCGAGCAGGGTCAGCGCGGCCGGGACCTCGTCGAGGGCGATCCACGCGATGAGCACCACGACGGCGGGCACCGCGTAGGTGGTCGCGCCCATCTTCCCCGCGGTGGTCCGCGACAGCGCGTACGTCCAGGTGGTGAAGGCGAGCGCGGTCGGGAAGAGCCCCAGGTAGAGCATGTTGAGGACGGCGGCGAGCGGAGCCCCGGGAAGCTGGTCGACGAGCTGCCCGACGAAGGGCAGGCTGACGGCCGTACCGACGAAGCAGCCGTACGTGGTCACCTGGAGCGGGCTCGCGTACGCCAGCGCCGGCTTCTGCGCGACCACCCCGGCCCCGTACGTGAGCGCGGCGACCAGGCAGAGCAGGACCCCTCCCAGCGAGGCGGACCCACCGTTCGAGGTGGACAGTCCGACCAGCACCGCTCCGGCGAAGGAGACCGCCATGCCCGCCAACAGCAAGGGCGGGAAGCCCTCCTTCAGCAGCCAGCCGCTGAGCAGCGCGATCACGATCGGGCCGATGTTGACGATCATGGCCGCGGTGCCGGCGTCCACGAGCTGCTCGCCCCAGTTCAGCGTCACCATGTAGAGCCCGAACCAGAGCACACCGGAGATCAGGATCCCGGGCCACGCCTGCCTCGGCGGCGGCGGCACCCGCTTGACGACCAGCACCAGTCCGAGCGCGACCGAGGCGGTCAGCAAGCGTCCGAACGCGAGCGCTCCGGGCCCGAAGTGCACGGCCGCCGAGCGGATGGAAACGAACGCGGAAGCCCACAGCACGACGGTCACTCCGGCGGCTATCAGAGCCCGCCGGTCGGTCCTGACCTGATCAGACGTCTTGTCCATGCGAGCAAGCTACCTGCCCCACCCGAAAGGCCCTTTGCCCTTTTTTCCCGAGCACCTACGCTCCGGCCGGAGCCAGCAGGCTCCGCAGCCGCTCCCCATAACCCCGGGGGTGCGTGGTGTTGCCGTTGTGGCCGCCCGGGAAGACCCGTATCTCCGTGCCCAGGAGGGCCGCCAGTTCCGTCGCGCACCGGTGGTCGAAGACGGTGGACGGGGTGGCGGTGCCCAGCGCGGGGATGATGCGCGTCGGGGTCCGGGTCAGGGCGTCCACATCGAGCGTGTCCTCGACGATCGCCGTGAAGTCGTGCTCGATGAAGTAGCCGAAGTTGGCACGCCGTCGCTCGTCCAGGGGTTGCGGGGTCAGGCCCGGCTCCGCGTCGCGCCTTGAGAGGTCTATCCCGAGGACCCGCGCCATCTCCGGAAAGACGGCTTCGAGCCCGCCCGTGCGGTAGATCCCTTGCAGTTCCCGCAGCTCCGCTTCGTGCCGTGCCCGCTCGCCCGCGGGCAGCAGCCTCGGGGCCACCGGCTCGTGCGCGATGAGGGTGCTCACCTGCTCCGGGTGCCGAACGGCCAGGTGCAGGCCGATGACGGCCCCCAGACTGCAGCCGAGCATCAGCACCGGCTCGTCGGTGACCGCCGCCAGCAGCCGGTGCACGTCTTCGGCGTGCTCGGCGAGCGACGCGGTTCGGCCCGGCTCCTCACGCCGGCTGCGCGAGAGTCCACGACGGTCGTAGGTCAGTACGGTGAACGCATCGGTGAGGTGCGGGACGAGATCCACAGTGCGGTCGGCGTCCCCCTCCCCGCTCTGCGCGATGAGCAGCATCGGGCCGGAGCCCTGCAGTTGGTAGTGGAGCTCAGCACTCATGGCAACTCCTTGCTCGCGGCTCCGGACCCCCAGTCCGTCACTCTCTGCAACCACAGTAACCCATCGAATCAGATACATCAAGAGAGATGCATCGAAAAAGATGCATCTTCTTCGATGGTTCGGTGGTTCCGATGTACCGTGCTCCCGTGGACGGAATCGAACTCTTCCTGCTGGGCCGCGCCTTGATGAAGCTCGGCGAGGAGGCCCTGCCCGAGCCCCCCGGCGGTCCGGATCAGTACGCCGGCGGCACCCGCTCCGTCGTGATCGTGGCCGGCGACATCGCCGCGCACCCCGACACCACGGTCGGCGAGACGGCCCAGCGCACGGGCCTCCCGCAGAGCCAGGTCTCGGGCGCCGTCGCCCGCCTGCGCGAGGCCGGCTCCGTGCAGACCTCGCCCGACCCGGCCGACCGCCGCCGCACGCTGGTCCGCCAGGCCCCCGGCACCTCCGCGCGCGTGGCCGCCGTACGCGCCGCCGGGGCGTCCAAGGTCGAGGACGCCCTCGCCCGCGCCCTCGGCGAGACCGAAGCAGAACAACTGCCGGAGCTGACCCGCGCCCTGGAGGTCCTGGCCCGCCACCTGGTGCCCCGCGACACCCCCTGACCGCGCACCGTCAGGCGTCGCCCAGCAGCAACTTCTTCTGCGGCTTGCCCATCGCATTGCGCGGGATGGCCGCCACGAACCGCACCTCGCGCGGCCGCTTGTGCACCGACAGGTGTGCGGCGACGAAGTCCGTCAGTTCCGGCCCCGTGACGCCCTCGGCCACCACGAAGGCCACGATCCGCTGCCCCAGATCCGCGTCCGGCAGCCCCACCACCGCCGCCTCGCTCACCTTGGGGTGGTCCAGCAGCGCGTTCTCGATCTCACCGGCGCCGATCCGGTAGCCCCCCGACTTGATCATGTCGATGGAGGCCCGGCCGACGATCCGGTGGCCCCCGTCGGCCTCGTCGACGGCCGCGATGTCGCCCGTACGGAACCACCCGTCCTCGGTGTAGGCGGCGGCCGTGTCCTCGGGCCGGCCCAGGTACCCGGAGAACAGCGTCGGCCCGGTGAGCTGGAGCTCGCCGATCTCCGCGCCCGCCTCCGCCGCGATCCGCGTACGGATCCCCCGGAGGGGGGTGCCGACCGTACCGGGCCGCACCTCCCCGCCCGCGCGCCCGCTCACGGTGATCAGCGTCTCGGTCATCCCGTACCGCTCCACGGGTCGCAGCCCGGTCAGCCGCTCCAGGTCCCGGAAGACCGGCGCGGGCAGCGCGGCACTGCCGGAGACGAGCAACCGGGCCCCGCCCAGCGCGGCGGCCGCCGCCGGCGCCCCCGCGATACGGGACCACACGGTCGGCACCCCGAAATACAGGCTGCCCCCGGCCTCCGCGTAGGCCTCGGGGGTGGGCCGCCCGGTGTGCACGAGACGGCTGCCGGTACGCAGGGCGCCGAGCACCCCGAGGACGAGGCCGTGCACGTGGAACAACGGCAGCCCGTGCACGAGGGTGTCCTCGGCGCTCCACTGCCAGGCCTCGGCCAAGGCGTCGAGATCGGCAGCCACGGCCTCGGCGGTGAGAACGACACCCTTGGGCGAGCCGGTGGTCCCGGAGGTGTAGAGGATCAGCGCCGGCCGCCCGGACCCGGCCACCGCCCCATGCCGATCCCCATCCCCATCTCCGCCACGCCGTGCGAAGTCCACATCGACGAGCACCGCGCCGGAGTCCCGCAGGATGTGCTCCCGCTCGGCGGGCCCCGCATCGGGCGGCAGCGGTACGAAGGGCACCCCGGCCAGCAGCCCGCCGACGGCGGCGGCGACGGTCTCCAGCGAGGCTGTCGCGGTCACCGCGAAGGCGGGCGCCCCGGCGACATCGGCAGCCACGGCACGGGCCGCGCCGAGCAGCTCCTCATAGGAGGCATCCCGCCCGGCCACTCGCAGGGCATCGGGCCGGTCTCCGTACACCCCGGTGAGCGCGGTCAGCACTGATCCCCCTACGCAGTCCGATCCCATCCAACGGCCCCACCCTACGACCGCCCCACCACCAACACTCAAGCCACGAGCCCCCACCCAGCCCCGCCAACCTTCAAGCCACGGGGCCCGGGGCGGACCCCACCCAGCAGCCCCACCGACCTTCGAGGCACGGGGCCCAGAGCGGCCCCCACCCACCCCGCCAACCTTCAAGCCACGGGGCCCAAGGCAGACCCCACCCAGCCCTGTCGACGTTCAAGCCGCGGCGCCCAAGGCAGACCCCGCCCAGCCCCGCCGGCGTTTGAGGCGCGGGGTCCGGGGCGGAGCCCCGGGGAACGGAGGAAGGGCGGGGCGGGGACAACCGCACGCAGCGCCACCACGACCGGCGCCCCGTATATCCCGTCCCCGCCCCGCCCCTCAGCGCATCACCGCGTCAGCGCATCAGCACATCAGCACATCAGCACATCACCGCGTCACCGCATCAGCGCCTCAGATCAACCCCTGCGCCAACATCGCATCCGCCACCCGCTCGAACCCAGCGATGTTCGCCCCGGTCACATAGTCCCCGGCGGAGCCGTACCGCTCGGCGGTCGCGTACGACACCGCGTGGATGTCCCGCATGATCCCCGCCAGCTCCGCCTCGACCCGCTCCGCGCTCCACGCCACGCGCCCCGCGTTCTGCGCCATCTCCAGCGCGCTGACCGCGACCCCGCCCGCGTTCGCCGCCTTGCCCGGCCCGAAGGACACCCCGGCCGCCTGCAGCAGGTGCACCGCCTCCGGCGTGGTCGGCATGTTCGCGCCCTCCGACACCGCCCTGACCCCGTTCTCGATCAGCGTCCGCGCGTCATCGGCGGTCAGCTCGTTCTGCGTGGCCGACGGGAAGGCCACCTCCGCCGCCACCTCCCAGACGCGCCCGCCCGGCACGAACCGCGCCGACGGCCCGCGACGCTGCGCGTAGTCGCTCACGCGCCCGCGCTCGACCTCCTTGATCTGCTTCAGCAGCGCAAGATCGATGCCCTTCTCGTCCACCACGTAGCCCTGCGAGTCGGACGCCGTCAGCGGGTTCGCCCCCAGCTGCTGCAGCTTCTCGATCGTGTACAGCGCCACGTTGCCCGAGCCGGACACAACGGCCGCCAGCCCGTCCAGCGACAGCCCCTTGACCGCCAGCATCTCGGCGGCGAACAGCACGCTGCCGTAGCCCGTGGCCTCCGGACGGATCAGCGAGCCGCCCCAGCCCTGGCCCTTGCCGGTCAGGACGCCGGCCTCCCAGCGGTTGGTGATGCGCCGGTACTGCCCGAAGAGGTAGCCGATCTCGCGCCCGCCGACGCCGATGTCGCCCGCCGGGACATCCGTGTGCTCGCCGATGTGACGGTAGAGCTCGGTCATGAAGGACTGGCAGAAGCGCATGACCTCGGCGTCCGACCGCCCGCGCGGGTCGAAGTCGCTGCCGCCCTTGCCGCCGCCGATGCCGAGCCCGGTCAGCGCGTTCTTGAAGATCTGCTCGAAGCCGAGGAACTTCACCACGCCGATGTCCACGGAGGGGTGAAAGCGCAGGCCGCCCTTGTACGGGCCCAGCGCGCTGTTGAATTCGACGCGGTAGCCACGGTTGACGTGGACGCGACCGCGGTCGTCCTGCCACGGCACCCGGAAGATGATCTGCCGCTCCGGCTCGGTGAGCCGCTCCAGCAGGGCCACGCCCGGTTCCGCGTACTCGGGACGCGCCGCGAACACGGGGGCCAGGGTGTCCAGGACCTCCCGTACGGCCTGGTGGAACTCGGGCTGGGCGGGGTTGCGGCGCTCGATGTCGGCGCGCAGAGCGTCCAGCCGGCCCTGCGGGTCCTTGGGGTCCGTCACGGTCTGTTCCTCCAGGGTCTCGATGCGGGGACCGGCCCCGAGATGCGGCTCGAAGCTCCGGACCACAATTCCGCATGGCGGAAATAATAATCCGAACACAGTCTCCAGCCGGAGGGTACCCCTCCTGCCGACCACGGCCACGAGCCTTTCCGGCCTGCTCTCATCGGCGCCCACTCCACCATGGATCACTCGACCCCCGCTCCACCATGGACAGAACCACGGGGCAGGACATAGACAGGCCACATGGACATCGCACGGGTCGCCGCCCTCGTCGCCGCGACGCTCACCACGGGCCTCATGGCGGGCCTCTTCTTCGCCTTCGACGTCGCGGTGATGCCGGCGCTGAAGCGCTCCGACGACCGGACCCTCATCTCCGTGATGCAGCGCGTGAACACGTCCATCATCAATGGCTGGTTCATGCTGGCGTTCCTGGGCGCGCTCCTGTTCACCGGCCTCGCGCTGGCCCTGCACCTGCCCGCCGGCGAGCACGCGCCGCTGCCCGCGCTGGCGGGCGCCCTCGTCCTCTACGTGCTCGCCGTCGCGGTCACCGGCCGGGTGAACATCCCTCTCAACAACGCGCTGGAGGCGGCCGGCCCCGCCGAGCGGATCGCGGATCCGGCCGCCGTACGCGCGGCGTTCGAGAAGAAGTGGGTACCCGCCAACCGCTGGCGCACCGCCCTGTGCACGGCCGCCCTGGCCTGCCAGTCCTGGGCCCTCCTGGTGACCGCCGCCTAGGACACGCCCCAGCCCCTCAGCGGCCGGCTGCGGACGGCGCCGATGCCCCCGTCGCTCCCGTCGCCCGCCCGTACAGTACGAGCGCCCGCGCCAGAGCGGTCAGCGCCGCCGCGCAGATCAGGGTGCGCACGATGTTCGCCGTCTCCCAGGTGCCCTTGAACTTCTCGACGACCGAGAAGTCGGTGAGCTTCGCGGCGTCACCCACGTCGGCGAGTTCGTTGTTGAGCGGGATGTTGACCGCGAAGGTCACGACGAGCACGACGAGGTACGCCGCCGCGGCCACCGCGGCCCACAGCGCGACCGCGCGGCGCCCGGCCCGCGCCTCGACGAACGCCGCGGCGAAGGCGGCGAGCAGCGCGACGACGAAGACCGTCCCGAAGAGCGGATTGCCGTCGATGACGGCGTTGAAGCTCTGCATCGCCGTGACGTACGTACGGTCGTCGGTCTTCGCCAGTCCCGGCATCACCGAGACGTCGAAGGCGAAGAACAGCCCCGCCATCAGGCCGACCAGGACGGTCGACAGGACGAGCAGCGCGGTGGAGAGTCTCGTACCGGTGGATCCCATCAGCTGTGCCCCCGTATATGCGTCGAAATCCGAATCCGGGAGGCTCCCACCGCCCCCCGACGGCTGTTGATCGTGACATCACCGGCGCCATCCGGCCAGTGATTCTTCCGTGCCTCACAGCCCCCGCCAACTCACATGTAGCTCACACGTAGGCTGCGCGAATGAGCACATCCGCCGCCTCCCTCCGCCTGGCTCCGGTCACCCCCGACAACTTCGCCGCCGTCTGCGCGCTGTCGGTCCGCCCCGACCAGGAGCACCTCGTCTCCCCGGTCGTGAAGTCGCTGGCCGAGGCCCACGCCCACGGCGAGACGGCCTGGCCCCGGGCCATCGTCGACGGCGACGAGGTCGTCGGCTTCGTGATGGCCTTCCTCGACATCGCCTGGAACCCGGCCGAGGACCCCCGGGACATCCGCTCCGGCCTCTGGCGCCTGAACATCTCGGCCGCCCACCAGTCCAAGGGCTACGGCCGCTTCGCGGTCACGGCGGTCGCCGCCGAACTCCGCCGCCGCGGCGCCTCCCACGCCTACGTCACCTGGCACCCGGGCCCCGGCACCCCCGAACCCTTCTACCTCTCCCTCGGCTTCCGCCCGACGGGCGAACAGAGCGACGGCGAAACCGTGGCCGTTCTGGAACTCGCAAACCTGTAAGGCCAGTACCGTCTGCCCCGCCCCGCCCCTACCCCGCGGCGGGGGCTGCGGCCGAGGCCGCCCCGGCCCGGTACTCCCGCGGGCTGACCCCCCGTACCCGCTTGAAGGCCGTCGAGAGGGCGAACGCCGAGCCGTAGCCGACCCGATGGGCGGCCGAGGCGAGCGTCGTGGACGGGTCGCGCAACAGGTCCGCCGCCAGCGCCAGCCGCCACCCCGTCAGATAGGACATCGGGGGCTCGCCGACCAGCTCGGTGAAGCGGCGGGCCAACGCGGCCCGCGAGACGCCGACTTTGCGGGCCAGCGACTCCACGGTCCAGCCGTAGGCCGGGTTCTCGTGCAGGAGCCGCAGCGCCGGGCCGGTGACCGGGTCGTTCTCGGCGCCGCCGCGCTCCGCGAGCCAGCCGCGTACGACGCCGATCAGCAGCAGGTCCAGGATCCGGTTCAGGACGAGTTCCTGGGCCGGCTCCGTACGGGAGATCTCCACGCCCAGCAGCCCGACCAGCGTGGGGTCCACCGGGCCGACCAGCACCCGCGGAAGCGCGGTGAGCAGGCGGCTGCCGATCTCACCCGGATCCTGGTAGGTGCCGCTCAGCAGCACCGCCGAGCCTTCCGCCGCGCCCCAGGTCCGTACCCCGAGGGCCATGGAGTCCGACACGTCCTCCCCGCCGTTCACCCTGCTGCACCGCTGGTCAGGGCCCACCCTGATCTGCGGGGGCGTGTCCTTGGCGTCGGCGAGGGTGTACGGAAGCGGTCCCCGCACCAGGGCCGCCTCACCCGGCGCGACGAGCACCGGCTCGCCCCCGTCGGGCAGCAGCCAGGCCGATCCGTGCACCATCGTCATCACCGACAGCGGGGCCCGGTCCTCGATGCGGACCGACCAGGGCGGATCGAACACGCACTTGATGAGGAAGGCCGATGTGGCCTTGGGGCCTTCGAGCAGAGCCGTCAGCGTATCCATCGGCCCATTCTCCCCACCCGCTCCCCAGCCGCCCATTCCCTACACGTCCCAGACGCCACGGGCCGCCGCCTCCCGCGCGAAGTCCGAGAAGTCCCGCGGCTTGCGGCCCAGCACTTCCTCGACCCCGTCCACCAGGTGCGCGTTGCGCCCGTCCAGGATCAGCGTGAACAGCTCGGCGAACTCCTCCGGCAGCCCGTTCTCCCGCAGCACCGCCCGGTAGGCCTCGTTCGAGACCGGGACGTACGAGATCTCGCGCCCGGTCGCCTTCGACAGCTCGGCCGCGACGTCGGCGAAGCTGAGCAGCCGCGGGCCGGAGAGCTCGTACGTACGGCCCACGTGCCGGTCGTCGGTCAGCGCGGCCACCACCACGTCGGCGATGTCCTCGGTGTCGACGAACGGCTCGACGGCGTCGGCCGTCGGCAGGGCGATCTCGCCGGCGAGCACCGGCTCCAGGAAGAAGCTCTCGTCGAAGTTCTGGTTGAACCAGGCCGAGCGCACCACCGTCCAGTCGGCCCCGGACTCCTTCAGCGCCTCCTCGCTCCGCTGCGCCGCCTCCTCGCCGCGGCCCGAGAGCAGCACGAGCCGACGGACCCCGGCGGCCACGGCCGCCCGGGCGAAGGCTCCGACGTGCTCGGCGGCGCCGGGGAAGCCGAGGTCGGGGTAGTACGTGACGTACGCCCGGTCCACGCCCTCCAGGGCCGGTCCCCAGCTCGCGGGCTCGTTCCAGTCGAAGGCCGGCTCACCGGAGCGCGACCCGATGCGGACGGGACGGCCCAGGGCGGTGAGCTTCTCGGCCACGCGCCGACCGGTCTTGCCCGTGCCGCCGATGACCAGCGTGCGGAGGGTGGTGTCGTTCTGCGTCTGCTGCGTTGTCTTCGTCATGGGAACCAGTCAACGCCCCGGGCCTGAGACGGAACATCGCCGAGAAGCTCAACCGCATACGCCTGCGTCCACGGCCCACCCTCCACCCCCGGCTACTGCTCGGTGAGCGTGTGCTTCACGAGCGCGTTCGCGTGCCCGTGCCCGAGCCCGTGCTCGCTCTTGAGCCAGCCGACGAGCTCCATGTGCTTGGTCAGCGGCGACGCGCGGATGAGCTCCTGCCACTCCGCGATCGGACGGCCGTACTTCTTCTCGATGGAAGGGAAGTAGCTGGCGGGGCCCTTCACCGGCTCGGTCATGACGGTCCTCTTCCTTCTGTTGCACACGATCTGGCGCACACGATCCGTCGCACACGATGCGACGTACGAGAGGTAGACCGGGGCCGGCGCAAAAACTCATCGGCCCCACCGAGAAGATGTCGGATGATCTCCGCATGATGTGGACCGAACGCACCGTCACCCGAGCCGACACCCGTCTGACCTGCCGTGATTGGGACTCCCACCACCCCGGGTCCACCACCCCCGTCGTCCTCCTCCACGGTCTCGCGGGCCACGCGGGCGAGTGGGACGCGACCGCCGAGCACCTGGCCCCGCACCACCGCGTGGTCGCGGTGGACCAGCGCGGCCACGGAGCCAGCGAACGCCGCCCCGCGGACGTCTCCCGCGCCGCGTACGTGGCGGACGTGCGGGCCGTCTGCGAGCAGCTCGGCCTGCACCGCCCGGTCCTGGTGGGTCAGTCGCTCGGCGGCCACACCGCGATGCTCACCGCCGCCGCCCACCCGGACCTCGTACGGGGCCTCGTGCTGGTCGACGCCGGCGCCGCCCGGGCCGACCCGGGTACCCCGGAGCAGATCGGCGGCTGGCTGGACTCCTGGCCGCTCCCGTTCCCCACCCTCGCCGAGGCGCGCACCTTCCTCACCGGTCAGGGGCTGAACGGCGAGGCCTGGGCAGCCGGCCTGGAGCAGCGCGCGGACGGCTGGTACCCGCGCTTCGAGCGCTCGGTGATGGTCGCGGCCATCACCGAAAACACCACCCGCGCGTGGTGGCCGCAGTGGCAAGCGGTCCGGTGTCCCACTCTGCTGGTCATCGGGGAGAAGGGCATCATGCCGCCCCAGGAGTCCGTCCGGATGCTCGACTCGGCCGACCCGTCCACCGCGACGACGGCGGTCTCCGTCCCCGGCGCCGGCCACGACGTCCACCTGGACCGGCCCGCCGTCGTGCACTCCCTGCTGTCCGCGTTCCTCACGGAGCTCCGGACCTAGCTCCGGCCCTGGCTCCGGCCCTGGCTCAGGGCCTGGCTCCGGACGAAGTTCCGGCAACCGGGTGGCCGTAGTGACCCCCGTACGACCACCTCGTTCACCAGGACATGATCAAGCGCATCGTCACCACGGCCCTCATCGCCGGTACCGCGGCCCTCGCCGTCGCCGCCCCCGCCATGGCCGCCGAGCCGCCGCTCGCCGACTCCGTCACCAGCACCGTCGGAGACGTCCCCCAGGACGTCGTGGGCCTGGTGCCCGGCCAGGCCGGCAACGACCTGACCGACTTCTCGGGCGCGTTCGACGCGTTCACCGCGGGCAGCGCCCGGCAGACCGTCTCCAACGGCTGACCCGCCCGCTCACGCCGAACCCCCGAACCCCCGGACCGAACCCGGCCCGGGGGTTCGTCACGTCCGGCCCCTCGGCCACGACGAGCGCGACCACCGCGACCACCGAGACCACCGAGACCACCGCGATTGCCGCGACCGCCGCGACCTGGGTCAACCACAGGTCGAGCAATATGATCACATTGCGGTATGACCACGACGAAGACCCTCTACCTGCTCTGCTCCGCCGCCCCGCCCGTCTTCGACGTGGCCCATGTCATCGAGGACGCCCAGTCCCGGGGCTGGGACGTCTGCCTCGGCCTCACCCCCACCGCCGCCCACTGGCTGTCCGGCAGCCTCGACGGTCTCGCCGCGCTCACCGGCCACCCCGTCCGCTGGCAGTACAAGCTGCCCGGGGAGCCCGACGTATGGCCGACGGCCGACGCCCTGCTCTTCGCCCCGGCCACGTTCAACTCCGTCAACGCCTGGGCCCTCGGCCTGACCGACCGGTTCGTCGTCGGGGTCGCCGCCGAGGCCATCGGCAAGGGCACCCCCGTCGTCACCATGCCCTGCGCGAACGCCGCCCTCGCCGCCCACCCGCAGTTCGACCAGTCCCTGGCCGTCCTGCGCGGCGCCGGCGCCAAGGTCCTCTTCGGCGAGGGCGGATTCGTCCCCGGCCCCGCCGGCCCGGACGCCCCGGCGCACTTCCCCTGGCCGGTTGCCCTGGACGAGGTGGACCGCACGACGGCATCCGCCGTCTAGCCCGTCCCGGCGCCGGCCCCCAGCCCCGGCCCCGTGGCGCCGCTACTCCCCCGTGGCCCCGTCGATCGCCTCGCGCAGCAGGTCGGCGTGCCCGTTGTGCCGGGCGTACTCCTCGATCATGTGGGCCAGTACGTAGTGCAGGGAGTACGCCTCACCGTCGTAGGAGCCGGTCACGTCCAGGGACTCGGCCTCGTCCACGATCGCCCGCGAGCGCGCACAGGTGTCCTCCCAGACCTTGAACGAGCCGGCGACGTCCGCGTCGTCCACGTGGAACTCCCTCCACTCCCCGGCCTCGTTCCGCCCGAAGTACCCGCGCACGTCCTCGCCGCCCACGACATTGCGGAACCAGCCGCGCTCGACCTCCGCGAGATGCCGCACCAGCCCGAGCAGGCTCAGTCCCGACGGAGCCACCGCCCTGCGCCGCAGCTGCTCGTCCGACAGCCCGGCGCACTTCATCATCAGGGTGTCCCGCTGCCACTGGAGAATGCTGGTGAGGGTGGCACGTTCGTCGCCCACCAGGACGGGCCGGGTCCGCTGTTCATCGATCATCGGATGATGATCACAGTCCCGCGGCACCCCCGCCGACCGCTTTCACATGCCGGACGCCCCTGACGTGGGCCCCTCCGCTCCCCAACCCGCCAGCCCCGCCAGCTTCTCCGGATTCACCTGCAACCGCAGGTTCACGACCCGCCCGTCCACCGCGTCCAGGTCGTAGGTCAGCGCCGCACACGCGGCTCCCCCGTACACGAACACCACCGACTCCTCCCCGTTGACCCGCGCGGACTCCAGGGTCACCGCCTGCAGCGAGGGCTTGGCCAGCATCCCCAGCAGCCAGCGCGCCACGTGGTCGGCCCCGTAGAGCGGCCGCCGGGCCGCCGTCACCTTGCCGCCGCCGTCCGACCAGGCCGTCACCTCGGGTGCGAGCAGCTCCATCACCGCGTTCAGGTCCCCGCCCGCGCACGCGGCCAGGAACCGCCGGGTCACCTCGCCGCGCTGCTCCGGCTCGGTGGCGAACCGCGGCCGCCGGGCCCGTACGTGGGCGCGAGCCCGGTGCCCGGTCTGCCGTACGGACGCCTCCGCGCGGCCCAGCACCTCGGCGATCTCCGCGTACGAGTACCCGAACACCTCCCGCAGCACGAACACGGCCCGCTCCGGCGGGCTCAGGCTCTCCAGCACCACCAGCATCGCGGTCGATACCGTCTCGGCCATCTCCACCTCCTCCGCACCATCGCGCACGGTCGGCAGGGGCTCGGTCAGGAGCGGCTCGGGCAGCCACGGCCCGATGTAGGTCTCACGGGTGGCACGGGCCGAGGTGAGCCGGTTCAACGACAGATTGGTGACCGTGCGCACCAGGTAGGCCCGCGGGTTGCGGACCGCCGCCCGGTCCGCGCGGTCCCAGCTCAGCCACGCGTCCTGGAGGACGTCCTCGGCGTCGACGACGCTGCCGAGCATCCGGTAGGCGACGTCGAAGAGCAGCCGGCGATGGGCGGTGAAGGGACCGAGGGCGTCGGAGGAGGCTCCCGGGTGGGTCTCAGCAGAGGTCACGACCGATCATGCTGCCGCGGCGCCCGCGGCCTCCGCAAGCGCACCTGCCCCGGCCGCGCTGCTCGGGTACGTCGGAGCCCAGCCCAGCTCACGCCTCGCCCTGGCGTTCGACAGTCGCAGATCCGTCCCCATGATGGTGTGCGCGAGCGGGGCCGGCTTCAGCACCCACAGCGGTACGGTCATCGGCGCGGGCGCCCCGAACGCCGCGGCCACCGCCCGCATGTGCGCGTCCCAGCCCAGCGGCTCGTCGTCGGCGATGTTGTACGCCTGCCCGGGCCGCCCCGACTCCACGCCGGCGACCACGGCGTTCGCCGCGTCGGCCACGTCGACCCAGCTCAGCGCCCGCCCCCTGGCCGCCACCACGGGCAGGGCGCGCTTGCGCAGCATCGGCACCACGTGGACATCGGTGACACCGGCCCCGTAGAACAGCCCGAAGCGCAGGCTCACCCCCTCGATCCCGTCGGCGGTGAAGGCCAGCTCCTCCTTGGTCCGCATCGCGCCCACGTGCCGCTCCAGCCCGACGTTCGCCCCCTGCGGCCCGAAGCCGTCGTCCTCGCCGAGCACGGCCCCGCCGTGGTCCCCGTACCCGTAGCCGAACATCATCGACTCCACGACGAACCGCCGCGCCCCGGTCTCCCGCGCAGCGGCCAGCAGGTTGACGGTGCCCTCGGTGCGCAGCGCGTTCGTCCCCGCCATGTCCTGGTGCCGGGCCATGGTCTTCCCCGAGAGCGCCGTGGCCGCGTGCACCACCACGTCGAAGCCGAGCCCGTCCACGGCGCGCAGCAGGCCCTCACGGTCGAGCAGGTCGGCCCGGACCTCCATCCCGGCGCCCCGGCCGAGACCGGCGACCTCGTGCCCGGCCGCGCGCAGGGCCCGTACCGCCCGCTGTCCCAGAACCCCGCTCGCACCCGCCAGCAGAACCTTCATGGCCGTCTCCTTCTTCGCTCGCTCCGCGCGCTGTCATCCATGAGACAGATGGGCGGCCCGGAACGTGACACGAAGCAAAGGCGGCCTGGGTCACAAGGAGCGGAAGAAGGCCCGGACGTCGCCCACCAGCAGCTCCGGAACCTCCATCGCGGGGAAGTGCCCGCCCTTCTCGTACGAGGTCCAGCGCACGATGCGGTCGGTCCGCGCGGCGATGTGCCGCAGCGGTACGAAGTTGTCCCGGGGGAAGTCGGCGAGCGCGGTCGGGGTGCTGGACACCTCGGGCGGTGCGCCCTGGTAGTCGGCATGGGCACGCTCGTAGTAGATGCGGGCGGCGGAGCCCGCGGTCCCGGTCAGCCAGTACAACGTCACGTTGGTCAGCATCTGATCGCGATCCACGGGGCAGCGCGGGTCCGCCCACTCCGCGAACTTCTCGCCGATCCACGCGAGCAGCCCGACCGGGGAGTCGTTCAGCCCGTACGCGAGCGTCTGCGGCCGGGTCGCCTGGATGTCTGCGTAGCCCTGCCGCTCGCGCGCCCAGACCCGGTACCGCTCCCAGGAGGCGAGCGTGCGCTCCCGCTCGGCCGGGCTCAGCGGGGCCAGTTCCTCCGGCCGGGGCTCGGCGGTGGCACCGCCGCCCGGGAGCAGGTTCAGGTGCACCCCGCGCACGTTCCCGGGCCGGATCCGCCCCAGCTCCCTCGAGACGGCGGCGCCCCAGTCGCCGCCCTGGACCCCGTACTCCTCGTACCCGAGCCTCTCCATCAGCACGCCGAAGGCCCGCGCGACCCGCTTGAACTCCCACCCCCGCTCGGTGGTCGGCCCGGACAGGGCGAAGCCGGGGATGTGCGGCAGCACCAGATGAAAGGCATCACCAGGATCCCCGCCGTGCGCCCGCGGATCCGTCAGCGGACCGGCGACCTTCTGGAACTCCACGAACGAACCCGGCCAGCCGTGGGTCATGAGCAGCGGCGTGGCATCCGGCTCGGGCGACCGCAGGTGCGCGAAGTGCACCCGTGCCCCGTCGATGACGGTGGTGTACTGCGGCCATTCGTTCAACCGCGCCTCGGCGGCCCGCCAGTCGTAGCCGGTACGCCAGTACCCCGCGAGCTCACGGAGCTCCCCGAGCGGCATCCCGTACACCCGGCCCGCCCCCGGCAACTCATCGGGCCACCGCGCCAGCTCCAGGCGCCGTCCCAGATCGTCCAACTCGGACTGCGCCACATCCAACCGGAACGGCACCGCCCACTGCTCCACGTCACCCATGCCCTCGCACCTTCCACCCACTACCGACCCCACCAACGCCCCCCTCACCGTTAACGCCGTTAATGCCCAACCCCTCGACCAAGCCCCCACACCGCCGGGCGTTAACGCCGTTAATGCCTACCCCCCGACCACCCGCCGGGCATTAACGCCGTTAACACCCAGCCCCACCCCCACACCCCACACCCCTCCGGCGTTAACGCCGTTAATGCCTCCCGCCCCCCAACACTGCGAGCCCCCTCAGCGTTAACGCCGTTAATGCCCACCCACCACCCAGCCCCAGCCGTCCTCAGCGTTAACGCCGTTAATGCCCCGCCCGCCCCGCCCGCCCCACACGCCCACACCATCGGGGCCACGCCCCTCACCGTTAACGCCGTTAATGCCTCGCGCCCCGCCCTCGCCCCCGCTGGCCCCCACGACCAAGACCACGAAGACCCACACCACAACCACCGGCGTTAACGCCGTTAATGCCTAACCCCGCCCACCCACCCGCTCCGCCACCAGCAGCCCGAGCCCGTCGAGGATCCGCTCCAACCCGAAGTCCAGCGCCTGGTCCTGCCCGCCGGCCTCCGCCACCGAGGCCAGCGCGGCCCCGAGCGCCGGGTACTTCTCCCCGTGCACCCGCATCACCTCCCCGAGCACCGACGTCAGCTGCGCGTCCGGCCCCTCCCCCGCGGCCCCGCCCGCCATCGCACGCTCCTGCTCCGCGATCCCGCGTACGTGCCCCGACACCAGCACCACCGCGTCGATCGACTCGGCCCCCGTAAGCCCGCACCCGTCGAGCGCGGCGAGTGCCCGCTCCATCCACTCGACCTCGACCGGCCCCATCACCCGCGCCCCGACGGTCGCCTCCAACAGCCACGGATGCGCCCGGAATCCGGCGAGCAGCTCCCGTGCCCACGCCGCCAGCCGCTCACGCCAGCCCTCCCCCACGGGGCGGCCGTCCAGGACCGAGGGGTCCGCCATCGCGGCTTCCACCATCAGCGAGACCAGCTCCGCCTTGCCCGGCACGTACCGGTACAACGCCATCTTCGTGACGGCCAACCGCCCGGCCACTCCCTGCATCGATACGCCGGCCAGCCCCTCGGCGTCCGCCAGGACGACCCCCGCGCCGGCGATCCCCTCCAGCGTGAGCCCTCTCTTGGGCCCGCGCGCAGGCTTCACCGGCGGCCCCCAGAGCAGCCGAACGGCCGCGCCCCACTGCTCGTCCGCGTCCGTCATGGGATCCCCTCGCACTCCACCCGCCATTAAACTGCGTCTACCGTACACGTTAACGGCGTTAATGCCCTTCCCGGCGTTAACGCCACCCACCCGCCGTCCCACCCCCACTCCACGCACCCCACCGCGTTAACGCCGTTAATGATCCACTTCGACAAAAAGTACTGGCCGACTGGTTTTCTTCATGCACATCTGCCTAGATTGATCCGGGCCGAACCCCCGGTGACCACCTCCCCGGTTCCGCCCAACCACCGCAACCCCAGGGAGAATCCGCATGGCGAGGGCCAGACAGGAACGAGCCGAGATCACCCGGCAGGCGATCCTCGACGGCGCGGCCATCGCCTTCGACCGGACCGGCTTCCACGGCACCAGCCTCACCGACGTGGTCGGGCACGCCGGCGTCACCAAGGGCGCGCTCTACTTCCACTTCTCGTCCAAGGAAGCCCTCGCCCAGACCTTGATGGACGAGCAGTTCCAGGTCGCCGAGGCCCTGCCCGCGATCGCGGAGCCGGGTCTCCAGACCGCCATCGACATGACCCACCGGATGGCGTTCGGGCTCCGCTCCAACGTCCGGATCCGTGCCGGGATCCGCCTGGTCATCGAGTTCGGCTCCTTCACCGACCCGGACCCGAGCCCGTACAACGCCTGGATCGACACCT
The DNA here is from genome assembly GCF_042880975.1 of Streptomyces sp. NPDC058289. NCBI lineage: Bacteria > Bacillati > Actinomycetota > Actinomycetes > Kitasatosporales > Streptomycetaceae > Streptomyces > Streptomyces sp. NPDC058289. The sequence goes on along the minus strand of NZ_JBHVYI010000045.1, from coordinate 9,006 downwards.
GCCACGGCATCCTCGTGCCGGCCCAGGAGCGCGGCGACGTCCTGCCCTCGGTCGACGCTTACGACGCGGCGACCATGCTCGTCGGCGCGTTCACCGGCATCCAGGTGACCTCACACGTACGCACCCACCGCGAGGACCTGCACGCCCGGGTCATCGACCTGTGGAACTTCCTGCTCCCGGGGATCGTGCCCGCGGAGCGCATCTCCCGCTTCGACCCGGCCGGCTCGCCCGAGTGCCGGTCCGATCTGGGGCTCTCGGCCCCGGACTCCTCTCCGGCCGCGGCCGGCTGACGACGCGTCCAGGGCGGCCTCGCACACGCCGTGGTGAACCACGGGGGTGCTCACTACGGCGTGTGCGAGGCCGCCCTGTCCCAACACCCCGCCCCCGCCCGGGGGCGATTCCCGGCCGATCCACACCACTTCGTTAGCAAAACTCAAGCGTGGCGCCCACGAACACCCTTGAACGTTAGTAAAGTCCCTCGCATGACTTCGCCCTCGTCAGCGAGCGACCGTGAGAAGGTCGTCTCCAAACTCCCTCCGTGGCTGCGCCAGGAGCTCAAGATCCGCACCGCCCAGCTGCGGGTGGACATCCAGGACGCCGTCCATCAGGGCATCGCCCACTGGAGCGCGCTCGCCTCCTCCCCCTCCCCCGTCGACACCTCCGGCGCCGAGTCCTTCTCCACCTGGCTGCCCGCCGGCCAGTGGGAGTCCTTCCGTACCGACTCCAAGGACCGCGGCGTCTCCCTCATCCAGGGACTCGCCCAAGCCGTCTCCCTCTGGCTGGAGATGAACCCGGCCCCCACCGTGAAGCGGCCCTCGGTCGTACGGCGCATCGTGGTGTGCAACCAGAAGGGCGGTGTCGGCAAGACCGCCATCACCGCCGGCACCGCCGAAGCCCTCGCGGAGGACCCCGACACCCTCCACCCGGTCCGCGTGGCCCGCCAACTGGCCCGTCTCTCGGCCGTCGAGGACGGCGACGAGACGACCCCGGAGGCCATCGCGTCCGCCGCATCCGCCCCGCCGGTCGACCTCGAAGACCTCCCCGGCCTCGGCATGCGCGTCCTGCTCGTCGACTTCGACCCGCAGGGCCACCTCACCAAGCAGCTCGGCCGGCAGCCGCTGCCCATCGGCGGCGACAGCCTCACCTGCCACATGGCGGGCGAGGCCAAGGGTCCCCTCGCCGACCTGATCGTCCCCATCCCGGACGAGCACTTCGGCGACCGCCTGCACATCCTCCCGGCCTGTACGGACGCCTTCCTCCTCGACGTCCGCCTCTCCACGGTCCGCGCCCGCGAGGCCGCGCTCGAACGGGCCCTCGCCCCCGTCGAGGCCGACTACGACGTCATCCTGATCGACTGCCCGCCGAGCCTCGGCCTCAGCATGGACGCCGCCATCTACTACGGCCGCCGCCGCGACGCCGAACAGCCGGGCGCATCCGGCGCGCTGATCGTGGTCCAAGCAGAGGATTCCTCGGCGGACGCCTACGACCTCCTGACCTCCCAGATCAACGATCTTCGCGACGACCTCAGCCTCGACATCGACTACCTGGGTCTCGTCGTCAACCTCTACGACGGCCGGCGCGGCTACATCGCGACCTCCTCCCTCCAGGCCTGGATGGACATAAAGGATCCGCGCGTGGTGGCCATCGTTCCCGACCTCAAGGAACAGCGCGAAGCGGTCCGCGTGAAGCAGCCGCTGTTCGTCTACGCACCCAAGGGCGAGCAGGCGGTCGCCCTGCGCGCCCTCGCAAGGGAGATCTCATGAGCAAGGCCGACAAACTCGGAGTCTCGAGCTCCTTCGCCCGTGCCCAGCCCGTCGGCGTCAGTTCCCGCCGCACGGCCATCGCCGAAGCCACCGGCGCCCCCACCTCCGGCGTGGTCCCGCCCTCGGAGGTGCCGATCGAGGCCCTCGCCCACAATCCGTTCAACCTCCGCGAGGACCTCACGGAGCTCGAAGAGCTGGCCGCGTCGCTCACGGTCCGGGGCCAGCTCCAGCCCCTGGCCGTCGCCACCCGCATGGCCTTCATGGAGGCCCACCCCGGCAACGCCGACGGCCTGGGCCGCGCCCCGTACGTGGTCATCGACGGCAACCGGCGCCTGGCGGCGGCCCAGCGCGCCGGCCTTCGCACCATGCAGATCCACGTCAACGACTCCCTCGCCTCCTCGGCGGCGGACATCCTGGAGTCGGCGCTCATCGCCAACGTCCACCGCGTCGACGTGGCGCCCATGGACCAGGCCCGCGCCCTGCAGGAACTCGTCGAGGTCCACGGCTCCCAGGCCCAGGTCGCCAAGCGCCTCGGCAAGACGCCGGCCTGGGTCTCCCAGCGCCTGACCCTCCTCAACCTCACCCCGGAACTCCAGGACAAGGTGGAGACCGGCGAACTCAAGGTGGAACCGGCCCGCCGCATCGGCCGCCTCCCCCAGGAGGACCAGGCGACCGCGGCAGAGGAAGCCGTTAACGCCGTTAACCCCCCGCGCCAACGCACCCGCCCGACCCCGCCCCCGGCCCCCACCCCGGAGCCGCACCCGTCCCCCACCACGTCCCCCCGCCGCATCACCATCGCGGCGGACTCCCCGGACACGATCGCGGACGCCCTCACCGCCCACCTCACCCCGGACGACCTGAAGGCGGTGACAGAACTCCTCCTGACCCGCATCTAACCCGCCCCACCCCAGACCGCACCCAACACGAAGGGGGCGTTGGCCCAGCCGGACCACCACCGCCCCCACGTGTGTTTCACGTGCGTTCCATGGTGCGGTTCGCATAAGCTGCGCCTGGAGGTGCCCATGCCCAACGCGCACGACAACGAACAGACCACGCTCTTCGCCGCGGTCGATGCCCTGCTGGAAGAGGCCGCGGCACAGGATGCCCTCCCGCACCCGGACGAGCGCAAGCGCCTCCGCGAGGCCGCGGGCCTGAGCCAGGACCAGATCGCCCAAGCCCTGGCCGTCCGCCGCGAAACGGTCACCTCCTGGGAAACGGGCCGCACGGCCCCCCGCCCCCCCAAGCGCGCCGCCTACGCCCGCCTCCTCAACGGCCTGGCGGACCTCCACGGCATTAACGCCGTTAACGCCCCCGCACCCGCCACCGAAGGCACCGGGCCCATTAACGCCGTTAACACCCCGCACGCCCCCACGCCCCAGGCCGCCGCAGCGCAGCCCGCACCCCCTCAACCCGCCACTCCCCAGGCCCGCGCCGAAGGCGCCGGGCCCACCCCCAGCGGCGCCGCACCCGTTAACGCCGTTAACGGCGTTAACGCCGTTAACGGCGCCCCCCAGGCCGCAACCCCGCAATCGGTGCCTGAGGCGGAGCCCCAGTTCCGGGAAGGGACAGGCAGGGGAACAGCCCCGCAGGGCCCCACCCACCCGCACCCCGCGCCCCGAACCCCCCAGCCGGGAACGGGAGCCACCACGGCCACGGCCACGCCCACCCCCCGCACAGGCGCCGCCAAATCCACCCCCGCACCCCTCCTCGAGGGCAACGGCCCCCTAGCCGTACTGGACGGCGCAGGAAAGGCCCACGCCGCCCACGGCGCCGTACTCACACCCCCCACCACCCTCCCCGCCCTCATCGAATGGGCCCTCACCCCCGCCGCCGGCCTCCGCTCCCCCCGCCTCCACCGCAACGGCAAGGACGGCGACCCCCTCCTCGTCCTCACCCCCGCCGCCACCGAGGCACTCGGACTCCCCCTGGTCCTGGAAGACCGCCGCGGCCTCCGCCTCCCCGACGACCACCCGGTCATCAAGCAGCTCACCAAATCAAAATGGCAGCTGACCCGCCGCGGCTTCGGCCCCTGGCCCCGCATCTACCGCCCCGCCACCCCCACCACCGGCCGCCAGTGCGTCCAGCTCGCGATCCTCCCCTGGGGCGCCCTCGACCCCCGTGCCTGGGGCGAGCACACCGCCGAGCTCCCCGCACCGGAACTCGCCGATCTCCTCACCGCCTACGCGACCCGTGTCCTCACCCCCCGCGGCTCGACGGCCGTCTCCGGCCTGGAGTTGATGACGGCGCTGCGCCCGCCCACCCGCGCCGCCCGCGACGAGTCCACGAACGCCTGGGTCTCCGCCCCGGTCCCCGGCTCGCTCACCCGCCCCGTCGACCCCGCTCCCCCGGAGGCCCCCGACGAGCACCCGGTCGTCGCGGCGCTCTACCCGCGCTCCCACCAGCGCACCCCGGACCAGGTCCTCGACGAAGAGGCGTACGACTGGATCCGGGACCCCCAGCTCCTCACCGACGCCGAGTGCACCCGCACCCACGCCGTCGGCATCGACGTGAACATGGCCTTCGCCGCGGCGGCCAACCGCCTCCTCGTCGGCACCGGCCCCGCGGTCCACACCGACGGCCCCCGCTTCGACCCGAAGCTCCCCGGCTGCTGGCTCGCCGACCTCTCCGCCCAAGCCGCCGCCCTGGACCCCCGCCTCCCCAGCCCCTTCACCCCGCACGGCCTCCCGCCCACCGGCCCCGCCTGGTACGCCACTCCGACCCTCGCGTACGCCCAGGAGCTCGGCCTCACCGTCCAGCCCACCGAGGCCTGGCTCCGCCCGGAACACGGCCCGTACCTCGACGCCTGGTACACCCGCCTGCGCGACGCCTACATCACGACGATGGCGGAACTCGGCGTCCACGCGTCCCTCACGGACTCCGCCTTCCTTCAGGCGATGGCGGAGTACAAGGGCGACCCCGACCACCCCCTCCCCCAGACCGCGGTCCTCTCCGCGATCAAGTCCACCGTCAAGGGCGGAATCGGCAAGCTCCGGGAACGCCCGCAGGGCGCCGGCTACCGCCCCGGCGAGAGCTGGCCCGCCCTCGAACGCCCCACCTGGCGCCCCGACATCCGCGCCGCCGTCATCTCGACGGCCCGCGTCAACATGCACCGCAAGATGCAGAAGCTCGCAACAGCAGCAGACCTCTACCCCATCGCCGTCCTCTCCGACTGCGCGGTCTACCTCTCCGACGGCCCCAGCCCCCTCGACTTCCTCCCCCGCACCCCCGAGGGCAAGCCCCTGCCCGGTGGCTTCCGCCTCGGCGTCAGCCCCGGCATGGTCAAGCACGAGGGCACCCAACCCCTCCTCTGGGCCGTTCAACTGCTCGACGAACGCCACAACCCCGCCCGCCACATCAAGGGCCACGACGCCGCGGCCGACGGAGAGTAAGAGCCACCCATGTCCGAGATCAGCGACAGCCTCGACCGCGCCGACGAGCAGAACTTCACCCGCCCCATCCCCAAGTCGGCGGGCGCCCAAATCCGGTACCTCGTAAAGCAACTCAAATCAACGAAGGCCGTTGCAGACCTCCTCGCCATCTCCCGGCGCACGGTGGAGCGGTACGTGAAGGACCAGATCAAGCAGCCCAAGCCGGCCCTCTCCGCCCGCCTGGAGCGCGAAGTCCGCCGCCGCTGGCAGCCCCTCGTCCGCAAGCGCGCCCGCGACAAGGCCGCGAAGCAGACCGGCCTGGTCATCGAGACCCGCGCCCGCTTCGGCTTCAGCGCCGCCCCCGGCACCACCGACGACGGCCGGATGCGCCGCATCACCCAGCACCTCCCCCCGGAGTACGCCTCCCGCCTCTTCAGCGCCCACGAGGCCGGAGCCACCGAAGCCCAGCTCCGCGGCATCACCGCCGAAGGGCTCCAGGAGATCTACTTCAAGGACAACGGCGCCCGCGCCCAGGGGCTCCTCGTCGAGTTCACCGACATCGACTACGTGGAGCTCAACTTCTAAAAGCCGGACAACCGGACCGAGCACGACGGCGCGTTGGCGAAACGTTTCGAACAGGTACGCTCCGCCAGGATCGACAACCTGGCCAGCGGGACGACACCATCGACACTCCCCCGAGGCCCCCCAAGCCCCCCTGAGCCCCTCGGACACCACAAAGGGCCCCAGAGTACTCCGGGGCCCCCAAAGACCCCTGAGCACCCCTCAGAAGCCCTACAAACACCACCCACTCAGCCAACCGCGTGCAGCGCCCGACGCCGCTTCGATTCAGCCGCCTTCTTCGCAACGGCCTGAGCCGCCCGCTTCTTGCGCTGCTCGGCGAGTTGGTCCTGATACGCCGCCACCGCCCGGTGGTAGCTGGCCACATAGCCCCGCGCGTCCAGCCGCTCCTCCGCGTCCATCTCGTTCACGGCCGCGACCGCATCTTCGAACGAGGTGTACCCGGCGAGCATCGGGTTGATCTGATAGACCCCGTTCCGGATCTTCCTGACCAACTTCGCCAACTCCAGGCTCCGCAGCGCAGCGTTCACGCTCGGCCGGCTCAGGTCCAGCATCCCGCCGACCGTCGCCTGGTCGATGAGGATCCGACCGCCCGGCTCGCTGAGCGAACGCAGCTTGAGCAGTACCCGGTACGCCGCCGGCGGCAGGTCGAGGTCGGAGAGCAGCCCGTCTGCGTTGACCGCAGCGAATCGCAAGGTGCTCACTGAGCCGTCCCTTCTCCCGTGCGCTTCGTCCGGCTCACCCGACGCGCAGCGCGCTCTCTTGCCCGTTCGGCCCGCAGTTCCGCGATGGCCTGCCTCATGTGGTCCAGCGAGGGGAAGCGCACCAAGTCCGGCAGGCTCGTATCGCTACGAATCTGCGAGATGGTCCCGTGCTGCTCCACCTTCACGAACTCACCCGTCATCTCGGTACCCGGGATGAACTCCGCCACCCGGTAACTGTAGGGCGGGTTGAACTGATACACACCCCGCCGCACCTTGAAGACGATCCCATGAGACATCACCGTGTGCAGAGCTTCCGACGTCTTCGTCCGGCTGACATCCAGGATGGTAGCCATCTCCTCCTGGGTAAGTGGAATCCGCCCCCCCGCCCGCTGGCAGGCGATGAGCAGCAGGATCAGCCGCAGGGGCAGCGCTTCCCGGAAGTACTGGGCGATGACGAGGAAGAACTCGAGGCTGTCCATCGAGAACGCATTCGGCTGGTTCTCGGTCCCGTAGAACTCCAGCGGCTTGCGCTCGCCGTCCAAGGTCAGCTTCCGCGTCGGGTACCGCTTCGCGAGGCTGTCCAGATCCTTGACCGGAGCCAGGGGCTGACTCCACGCGGAGATCGCGTCGTCCACCGGCAGATCGGGACGCGGGGTCCCTACCGGATTGCCCCGGCGGCGCTGTGGCTCTGATGACACGAGGCTGCTCTCCACTCCGTTGATCTGCGGAGATCAGTATGTCAACAAGGGTGACACAAGTGTCACGCTCGTTGACGTTCGGCGTGTCTTGTGTCCCCTCACAGGTGACATATCTCAGCCACACAGTTCCCCAACCTCCCTCCCACCCCTCCCCGGCCAACCCCACCCACCCCACCACCAGTTAGCCGGCAGATCTCCCCCCATACGTCAGCCCCCCCGACGTTTTAGCGCGTTTTACGTCAACGTCACTGACATTTTGCAGCCGTTGTGTCCCCCTAGCAGCGACACAACACCCGAGATATGTCCCTCCTGAGGGGACATATCTTTTCCCCCGCACCCCCTCTGACCTGCGACGACGCATCTCCGTACCTTCTATAGGCCGGTGGTCGCTCCCGCCCAAGCTTTCAACCCCCTCCCAACCGCCACGCAAGAGCCCTCACCCGCCCAAAAAACAACCCCCTCCAACCCCCCAACTCCCCCACCGGAACCCCCCACTCCCCAGCCACAACCCCGCAGAATCTGACTGATTCCCATCTCTATCCACCCTCCATTTTGAATCAAGCCCCTCCACCCAACCCTTAACCCCGCGAACACACCCACCCCCACCCCTATTAACGCCGTTAACTCCACCGCCAAAACCCCAGGTCACCACCCCCCACACCAACCCACCTCACCAAACACCCCAAAACCCAACCTTCACCACTGCGAAGACCACACCCCACCCCACCCCACACTCCCAAACCCCCAAAGAACACCAATGGCTGATTAGAAACCCAGGCTCAGCACAAACAACGCTGATGTCCTCCGCCGAAAGCATTGGCAAGCCCCAAAACCCACTTCCCATATGAAGGACCAAAGAACAGAACACCAAGGTCTCCCTCCAAGACAAAACTGAGGCCCTCCAGGAAGCTCGCTTAGCCCTGCACGGCAGGTTCCACAGAACAAGGAGAGGCCATTCAGCCCCAACCACGTAGCTCGTGGACCTCCCACCAGCCGGAGAGTCCCACCCAAGGACGAACCCGGGCGGTACCTCACCCAAAGACCAAGGCCCAGGCCTTGAAGCACCTCCACCCTTGGAACAACCTGAAACTCTCGCCTCACCCCAACCAAGGCCTCGGGCAACAAGGGGACTCCGGCCGAGCACAGCAAGGCAGTTCAATCCGAAGCCCACAGAGCTTCAGTCTCCATCAGCGCCAACGACCCCCACTCTGAAACGAAGCCGAGGATTACCTCACCAAAAGGCAAGACACCGCTCCCCGAAAGAGGCCCCTCCAAACACAGCAAGGCGGATCTCTCCTGAACGCGCAGTACTCAGGCACCTGAAACGAAGCAGAGGGTCTATCGGTGCAGGCGGTCCCTGGCGCGAAGCGCCAGGGTTTCCCTCCCAAGCCCGCAGCGCTTGGGAACCCGGAGCAAAGCGGAGGATTCGTCAGCTCGGAACGGGCCGTGCTGGCGCGAAGCGCCAGCGCTTCATCGGAAGCGCGCAGCACTTGGCAGACCCGTATCGAAGCGGAGGGTCTACCGCCATAGGCGGTCCCGGCGCGAAGCGCCGGGGTTCCCCTCTCCCAAGCGTGTAGCGCTTGGGTACCCAGAGCGAAGCGGAGGGTACCCCGGAGCCCCTAAGGGGCCAGGCCGGCGCGAAGCGCCGGCCCTTCTTTCCAAGCGCGCTTCGCTTCGGTACCCGGAGCGAAGCGGAGGGTACTTCCCCCTGCGAGCCCGCAGCTAAGCGAAGGGCCTCGCAGCCACACAGCGGCGGGGTTCAGGCGGAGCCGGAAGAGCTCTGGGGTGGGGGAGCGAAACGGACCCACCCAACGGGCCGAAGGCCCAGACCCCGTGAAACGGGGTCATCTCCCGCGCGGAGCGCGGGAGTCTTTGGGCCTGCGGAGCAGGCCCG
>NZ_JBHVYI010000044.1:50568-69525 GCF_042880975.1 Streptomyces sp. NPDC058289 | reverse complement strand
ACCCGCCGGTCCCGGGCTGCGCCCGAGGCCCTGGGGCTCCGCCCCAGACCCCGCGCCTCAAACGCCGGCGAGGCTGGATTTCGCTCGGCGTTCGAAGCGCGGGTCCGGGCAGAGCCCGGGGAACGGTGGAAGGGCGGGTAGGGGACCTCGCCCCGCAGGGCCGACCCAGCCGCACCCGCCCACCGGCCCCCGCACCAGGCAGCCGTCGCGGCACGCCGACCCGCCACCGCCGGACGGAGTCCGGCGCAGCGGTGCGAAGCCCGCGCAGCGGTGCGAGCCTCGCGTCAAGAAGGAGAGCTCCGTGTCAAGAGGGAAGGCTCCGTGTCAAGAAGGGGCCACCACGCGCGGAGCGCTGGCGAGCTGGCGGGACTGGGCCACCAGCCGGTCCGCCGAGTCCCAGACCTCCGCGTCCTCTTCCAGGAAGCCGCCCGCCAGGTTCCGCGTGGTGATCGACACCCGGAGCGGACCGGGCGCCGGGCGCTGGCGGATGTGGGTGGTGAGTTCCACCGTCGGGGTCCAGCCGAGCAGGCCGAGGTCGAAGGAGGTCGGCGGGAGGGCGTCCACGGCGAGGAGGAGGGAGAAGGGGTCGGCATCACGGCCGTCCGCGAGCTCGAACCAGGACCGCATCTCCCCCTTGCCCGAGGGCTGTCCGACGGCCCAGCCGGCCGTCGCCGGGTCCAGGCGCAGCCGGAGCCGGTCCACGATCGCGGAGCTGCCGGGGATCGGGGCCGGGCCGGCTTCGGGGCCGAGGCAGTCCTCGTAGGCGGGGATGGCGGGCGGGAGGGCCGTGGTGTGGACGGAGTCCGGGAGCGCCGCGAGGTCCCCGTAGGAGGCCAGGACGCGGATCCGCTCGATCTCGGCGCCGGTCTCGTCGAACTGGAAGAGCGAGGCCTGTCCCGTGGAGAGCGTGCGGCCGACCCGTACGACCTCGGTGCGGATCACGGCGGGGCCGGGGACCGACGAGGTCAGGTAGTGCGCGGAGACCGTGAAGGGGTCCGGGTGCGGCAGGGCTGCCGACAGGGCACGGCCGACGAGGGCCAGGAGGTAGCCGCCGTTGACGGCGGTGATGATCGTCCACCCGGCGGAGAGGTCCGCGTCGTACACACCGGGCTCGCCCGCACGGGCGGTGACGGTGGTGTCGCGGTCGAACTCGCTGTCGCCGATGGAGGCCTTGGCAGCTGCGTGTGACATGGAACGACCGTACACCCGCTCCCTACTAAGCGGTAGCTTTGCCTGGTGTGGTGGCCGCTACGGTCCCCCGCGCCTACGGCTCCTCCGCCACCGACGAGCGGCGGTTCCACGCGAGGGGCGCCCGCCAGTGGTAGCGGATGGCCAGCAGCCGCAGCACGAAGGTGGTGACGATCGCCAGGCCCGTCGTGATGCCGTTCAGATGGTCGAAGCTGATGAAGAGCGCCACCATCGAGGCGCCGATGACGGCCGGTACGGCGTACATCTCGCGGTCGCGCAGCAGCGAGGGCACCTCGTTGACGAGGACGTCGCGCAGCACGCCGCCGCCGACGGCGGTCGCCAGGCCCAGCGCGGCGGACGCGGTGAGGCCGAGGCCGTACTCGTAGGCCTTGGTCGTGCCCGTCACGCAGAACAGCCCGAGGCCGGCCGCGTCGAAGACGTTGATGGCGCGGTTGATCCGCTGGACCTCGGGGTGCAGGAAGAAGACGAACGCGGCGGCGATCAGCGGCGTGACGAAGAACCCGAGATCGCTGAAGGCGGCGGCGGGGGTGGCGCCGATGACGATGTCGCGGAACAGGCCGCCGCCGAGGGCGGTGACGAGCGCGAGGACGACGATGCCGAAGACGTCGAAGTTCTTGCGTACGGCGAGCAGGGCGCCGGCCGTGGCGAAGACGAAGATGCCCGCGAGGTCCAGGCCGTGCTGGACTCCGGGCGGGAAGAGATCGTGGAGCACGGGCTCATTGTGCCGGTCGCCTCGCGGCCGGCAGGAACGGGTGGGGGCGGCCCCTCGCCCCGGGGTGGCATCCGGCCCTGCGGGGCGGGGCGGCACCCGCCGGAAGTCCGGCCCGTGAGCGGGTGCGGCGCCGCCGTCAGGGGCTCCGCCCCCGAACCCCCGCGCCTCGAACGCCGGCGAGGCTGATTTTGCCCGGCGGGTCCGCGGGCATGCGGCCGGAGCGCGCCGCAGGGGCACCACCGCGCCACGAGCAGTCGGCCGGAGCGGGCCGCATGGGCACCACCGCGCCGCGAGCAGTCGGCCGGCACGGGTCTCACGAGTCCCCGGGGTGCCGGCGGGGCCGTTCGTGCCCCGCCGGCGACCGTCAGTCCGTCGGCTCCGCCACGGCCTCCGCCGCGCCCGGCAGGGCCGGGTCGCCCGGGGCCTGGTCAGGGGCGTTCTCCGGGTGGTGGCAGGCCACCTGGTGGCCGGTCTTCAGCGCGAGGAGCGGGGGCTCCTGCGTGGTGCAGACCTGGGTCGCCTTCCAGCACCGGGTGTGGAAGCGGCAACCGCTCGGCGGCGAGATCGGCGAGGGCACGTCTCCCTTGAGCAGGATGCGGCCGCTCTTCGCTCCGCGCCGGCGCGGGTCCGGCACCGGGACGGCCGACATCAGGGCCGTGGTGTACGGGTGCATGGGCGCCGCGTAGAGGGACTTGTTGTCCGCGAGCTCGACGATCTTGCCGAGGTACATGACCGCGATCCGGTCCGAGACGTGCCGGATGACCGACAGGTCGTGGGCGATGATCACGTACGTGAGGCCGAGCTCCTCCTGGAGGTCGTCCAGCAGGTTGACCACCTGGGCCTGGATGGAGACGTCCAGGGCCGAGACCGGCTCGTCGGCCACCACGAGCTTCGGCTTCAGGGCCAGTGCGCGGGCGATGCCGATGCGCTGGCGCTGACCGCCGGAGAACTCGTGCGGGTAGCGGTTGTAGTGCTCCGGGTTGAGGCCCACGAGGGACAGCAGCCGCTGGACCTCCGCCTTGAGGCCGCCCTCCGGCTGGACTCCCTGGAGCTTGAACGGGGCGCTGACGATGGTGCCCACCGTGTGCCGCGGGTTCAGCGAGCCGTAGGGGTCCTGGAAGATCATCTGCACGTCGCGGCGCATCGGGCGCATGCCGGCCACGCTCAGGTGCGTGATGTCCTTGCCCTCGAACTCGACCTTTCCGCCGGTCGGTTCGAGCAGCCGGGTGATCAGCCGGCCCATGGTCGACTTGCCGCAGCCGGACTCGCCGACGATGCCGAGGGTCTCACCGCGCCGGACGTCGAAGTCGATGCCGTCGACGGCCTTCACGGCCCCGACCTGGCGGCGCAGCAGCCCCTTGGAGATGGGGAAGTGCTTGACCAGTCCGGTCACCCTGAGCAGCGGCTCCGGGGAGTCCACCGCCTGGGCCGGGACGGTCACCGTGGCGGCCTTCTCGTTCTTGCTCATGTCGGTCACAGCTTCGGCGCAATCTCTTCGGTCCAGATCCGGTCCCGCTGCTCCGGGGAGAGGTGACAGGCGGCCCAGTGCCGGCCGGCGCCCTCCGCGGAGGTGTCGACGAGGGACAGCTCGGGCCGTACGGTCCGCGTGACATCGTCCTTGGGCAGGTCGGCGTACGGGCACCGGGGGTTGAAGGCGCAGCCGCTCGGGATGTTGATCAGGCTGGGCGGCGAACCCTTGACCGGGATGAGGCGCTCGGTCTGCTCCCGGTCGATGCGCGGCATCGAGCCGAGCAGGCCCCAGGTGTACGGGTGGCGGGGCTCGTAGAACACCTTCTCCGCGCTGCCGCGCTCCACGCACCGGCCGCCGTACATCACGAGGAGGTCGTCGGCCATCTCGGCGACCACGCCGAGGTCGTGCGTGATCATGATGACCGCGGAGCCGAACTCCTTCTGCAGGTCCCGGATCAGGTCGAGGATCTGCGCCTGGACGGTGACGTCCAGGGCGGTGGTGGGCTCGTCCGCGATGAGCAGTTCGGGATTGTTGACCAGCGCCATCGCGATCATCGCGCGCTGGCGCATGCCGCCGGAGAACTCGTGCGGGTAGCTGTCGACCCGCTTGTGCGGCTCGGGGATGCCCACGCGGTCCAGGAGGTCGACGGCCCGCTTGCGGGCGGTCTTCTTGTCGGCCTTGTTGTGGACCCGGTAGGCCTCGGCGATCTGCTTGCCCACGGTGAAGTAGGGGTGCATCGCCGACAGCGGGTCCTGGAAGATCATCGCGATCTCCCGGCCGCGCAGCTTGCGGACCTCTTCCTCGGGGCTGGACAGCAGTTCCTTGCCGTCGAGCCAGATCTCGCCGGAGATGCGGGCGCGCTGGCGGCCGTACTGGCCGACCCGGTGCAGGCCCATGATGCCCAGCGAGGTCACCGATTTGCCGGAGCCGGACTCGCCGACGATGCCGAGGGTCTTGCCCTTCTCCAGCGTGAAGGAGAGTCCGTCCACGGACTTGACCAGGCCGTCTTCCGTGGGGAAGTGCACCTTGAGGTCGCGTACGTCGAGGAACGCGGTGCCGGGCGCGCCGGTGGCGACGGGCTCGTTCAAAGCGCCCGTCACGGCGGGCGTCGTCGAATCGGTCATGACAGCCTCACTCGGGGGTCGATCACCGCGTACAAGAGGTCGACGACGAGGTTGGCCGCGACGACGAAGAAGGCGGAGATCAAGGTGATGCCGAGAATGACCGGCAGGTCGTGCTCGCTGATGGCGCGGACGGCGCTGTAGCCGAGGCCGTGCAGCGAGAAGGTGTACTCGGTGAGGACGGCGCCGCCCATCAGCGCGCCCAGGTCGAGGCCCAGGACGGTCAGGATCGGCGTCATGGTCGAGCGCATCGCGTGCTTGCCGATGACGACGGGTTCCGTCAGTCCCTTGGCGCGTGCGGTGCGGATGTAGTCCTCGTTGAGCACTTCCAGCATGGTCGCGCGGGTGAGTCGCGCGTACATCGCGGCGTAGAGGAAGGCGAGCGAGATCCACGGCAGGACCATGCCGTTGAACCAGGTTCCCGGATCCTCGGCGAAGGTCTTCTCCGGACGCCCGAACCAGCCGAGCTGGTCGGAGAAGAGGGCGATGGCGAGCATGCCGGTGAAGTAGATCGGGAGGGAGACGCCGGCGAGGGCGATGCCCATGGCCGAACGGTCCAGGACCGTACCGCGCTTGAGGGCGGAGATGATGCCGGTGGCAACACCGCCGATCACCCAGAGCACGACGGCGCCGGCGGCGAGCGAGAGGGTGACGGGCAGCCAGTCGGTCAGCAGCGGCCACACCTCCTGCTCGGTCTTGAAGGAGTAGCCGAAGCAGGGCGCGGCGCATTGCGTGACGTCGTTGCCGTTGGCGTACGTACGACCCGCCACCAGCCCGACGACGAACTTGCCGAACTGGACGAGGATCGGGTCGTCGAGACCCATCTTCTGCCGGATGCCTTCGATGGCGGCGGGGTCGGACTGCTTGCCGACGAAGTACAGGGCCGGGTCCGTCCCGATCATCTTCGGGAAGAGGAAGAAGATTCCGAAGGTCACCAGCGAGATGACCAACAGCATGACGATGACGGCGAAGATCCGCCGGATGAGATATGCAAGCACTGCGCTCGGCCTGGCCGCGGCCCGGGGACGCCCTCTTCTGGAGAGCGCCCCCGAGCCGCCGCCGCGGCCATCACCTGCCCTTCGTGCCTAGCGGGTGTGGCACTGGAACTGAATCGGACGGTCGGTCTACTGGACGCCGAGCGAGGCGTAGTCGTAGCGGCCGTTGTACGCGTCGGAGGTGTAGACGTTGGTCAGCCGGCTGCTGCGCCAGTTGATCGTCTTGTCGTAGACGAAGGGCAGGTAGACCGCGGCCTCGGAGACCTTCTGGTTCATCTGCTTGTAGATGTCGCCGGCCTTGTTGGGGTCGGTCTCCGCGATGGCGTCGTCGAACAGCTTGTTGATCGCCGGGTCGTTGAGCTCGGAGAAGTTGTTGTTGCCGCTCTGCAGGATGAAGCGGCCGTCGACCAGCGGCTGGGAGAAGCCCTGTCCGGTCGGGAAGTCGGCGCCCCAGCCCATGATGATGATGCCGTAGCCCTTCTCCTTGACCACCTTCGGCGAACCGATGATGCCGGAGGTCTGGGCGCCGTCGAACTGGTCGACGTCGGCCTCGATGCCGACCTGCTTCAGGGCGTTCTGCAGGGAGACGGCCGTGGCGACCTCGACCGGCTTGTTGTTGCGGACCGCGATGGTCGTCTTGAAGCCGGTCTCCTTGCCACAGGCCTTCAGGGCGGCCTTGGCCTTGTCGACGTCGGGCTTGCCGTCGTTCGTCAGGACACCGTACGGGTCGTACTTGCCGTCGGAGCCCTTGATGCCGAGCGGGAGCATGTTGGGGGCGATGTCGCCACCGGCCTGCGGGCCGCCGCGGGCGGTCTGCAGGGACTTGTGGTCGGCCGCGTAGATGACGGCCTTGCGGCACTCGATGTTGTCGAACGGCGCGACGGTCTGGGGCATGACGGCGTACCGGATGAAGCCGGTCTGGCCGTTGTCCAGGTTGTCCTTGTGGTCCTTCAGCGCGGTGGCGCGGGCCGCCTGGCCGATGCCGGTCGCGTTGATGTCCAGGTCGAACTCGCCGTTCATCAGGCGCTTGTCCATGTCGTCCGCGTTCGCCATGAACGTGACCGAGATGGAGTCCGGGAGCGCCTTGCGGATGGTGTCCGACTCGGCCTTCCAGGCCGTGTTGCGCGAGAGCTTCATGCTCTTGTTGGGCTCGTACGAGTCGATCTTGTACGGGCCGTTGGAGAAGGGCTTGAGGCCGTACTTGGCCGCGGTGTCCTTGTCCTGCTTGACGGGGCTGGCGGCCGGCATGGCCAGCATCTGCTCGAAGTCGCCGTTGGGCGCCGGGAGCTTGAAGATGACGGTCTTGGCGTCCGGGGTCTCGATCGCCTTGAGGCCGAGCTTGTCCGGGCTGGTGTCCTTGTACGGACCCGGGTACTCGGTCTTCGGGTCGAGGACCTGCATCAGGTAGACCGGGCCGCCGGAGATGACGTCCTGGGCCCAGGTGCGCTCGATGCCGTACTTCACGTCCTGGGCGGTGACGGGGGTGCCGTCCTCCCAGGTCACGTTGTCCTTGAGGGTGTACTTGTAGGTCTTGCCGCCGTCGCTGATCTCCGCGTTGGCGGTGGCCAGGTCGGGGACGAGCTCGGTGCTCTTGGAACCCGGCTCCGCCTTGAAGCTGACGAGCTGGCGGGCGTAGTAGCGGGAGAAGTCCCACATGAAGCCGTAGTAGCCGCGCTGCGGGTCCCACGAGTCGGCTTCCTGCGTACCGACGAACTTCAGCTCGCCGCCCGCCTTGGTGGAAGCGTTGGCGACCTTGCCGATGGCGGCGTTGAAGCCACCCGCGGCGGCCGGCTTCTCGTCCTTCGTCTTGCCGTCGTCGCCGCCACAGGCGGTCGCGGCCAGCATCGTCGCGAGCACGACGGCCGTGCCGGCGGCAAGCCTGCGCTTGGACATGCGATGGGTAGTCACGATGCTCGCAACCCTCCGTTGTGATTCCGGTTCGAAGCCGGGTTCCGGTGTGCCCTGCGGTTCTGACCTACGGGTGCCCTGCGGGATGACCTGCGGGGACGGCTAACGGGAGCCCTTCGGGTCGAGGGCATCGCGGACGCCGTCGCCGAAGAGGTTGAAGGCCAGCACGGTGATGAAGATCGCCATGCCGGGGAAGATCATGAAGAGCGGATCGTCCTCATAGGTCCGCACGGCCGTCGAGAGGGTCTCGCCCCAGGACGGTGTGGGCGGCTTGACGCCGACGCCCAGGAAGCTGAGCGCGGCCTCGGTCAGCACGTTGGTGGGGATCATCAGCGTCGCGTAGACGGTGATCGGCGCGACCAGGTTCGGCAGCAGCTCGCGGAAGAGGATGTACATCCGGCCCGCACCCAGGCTCCGCGCGGCTTCGACGTACTCCCGTTCGCGCAGCGACAGGGTCTGTCCGCGGACGATGCGGCCGATGTAGGGCCAGCCGAAGAAGCCGATCACCAGGACCAGTACGGCGATCCGCAGCCCCGATCCCTCGAAGCCCCAGAGCTTGCCGGGGACGACCGAGATCAGCGCGATGATGAAGAGCAGCTGCGGGAAGGCGAGCAGCAGGTCCATGACCCGGCTGATGGCCGCGTCGACCCAGCCGCCGAAGTAGCCGGCGACGATGCCGAAGAAGGTGCCCATCGAGACCGCCACGAAGGCGGACAGGAAGGCGACCAGCAGCGAGATGCGGGCGCCGTAGACGATGCGGCTGAACACGTCGCGGCCGTTGACCGGCTCGATGCCCAGCAGGAAGTCGCCGCTCATGCCGCCGTAGTCACCGGCCGGCAGGCCCAGCAGCGGGTCCAGCAGGTCTTCGTGCAGTTCCTCCGGGGGGTGGCCGAACGCGCTGACGATCAGCGGCGCGAACAGTGCGACGAGGATCAGCAGGAGCACGAC
Source organism: Streptomyces sp. NPDC058289 (assembly GCF_042880975.1). Classification (NCBI taxonomy): domain Bacteria; kingdom Bacillati; phylum Actinomycetota; class Actinomycetes; order Kitasatosporales; family Streptomycetaceae; genus Streptomyces; species Streptomyces sp. NPDC058289. The sequence continues at coordinate 61,161 of NZ_JBHVYI010000044.1, read as the reverse complement.
GAAACCGCCGGCCAGCGCGACCTTGTCGCGCTTGAGCCGCATCCAGGCGATGCGGCCGGGCGAGCGGCCTTCGATGGCCTTGGCGGGGACGTCGGCTACGGACACGGGTGCGGGTGTCTCCGCGCTCATGTCGTGCAGTGGTGCCGTCATCGTGGTGGGGACCCCTCTCGGCCGACGGGTGGGCCGGCCCATGCCCGCCGCTGTGGCGGCGTTGGTGCGGAGTGGCGCTCGGAGTGCGAGGTGCGGATGCGTGCTGCGGAACGGGCGGTGCTGGTGGTGCGCATGGTGCTGTGCGAAACAACAGGCGAAGTTCCCGTGACGAGATCGCCTTTGGAGGACTCACCCGCTCTTGGGTGGGGAGTCTTCATCGGGCGCTCGATCAGCCGCCAGACCCGCAGGTGAATGGATGCGCAACCGTGATCTGAGGGTCGAGTTCCCGTTATCCGGACTTCGCTGTCATCTCAGCGGAGCAAGACATCCTGTTCGGTACGGAATCGGACATGGCGCCCAACTCGGCGTACTAGCGCGCCTATTGGGCGTACATCAGCGTCGAAATCAGGACAACGCAAAGGCCGCACGGAACGACTGTTCCGTGCGGCCTCGGGTGGCTAAATACCGATGTCTCAGTAGGCGGGCGCCTGTCCCTCGCGGTCGTAGAAGGGCCTGGTTTGCGCCCGCAGCCACATCGCCACCGGATCGTGTTCGTCCGCGAGCGCGACCGTGCACACGGGCACTCCCTCGGGGACCGCGCCGACCGACTGGCGCATCATCTCGCGCACGGATTCCAGCGCGTGCGCGGAGGCGTCGTACAGGTCGAGCCCGACGGCGAGGTACGGGGACCCCAGCGCGGGCTGCACCCAGGCGCGGCGCAGCGAGCGGACGGCGGGCGTGCGGTGCGCGTGCTGCGTGAGCAGCCCGTAGAACTGCGGCAGCTCGATGGCGGGCTCGGACAGCCGCAGCGGGCCGGCCGGCATCCGGTCCAGCCCGGTGGCGATCCGGCGCAGGTCGGCCCAGGGAATGCCGACGCCGCCGCCCTGGGCGTGCGGGTTGAGCCACAGCCCCCAGCGGTCGGGGTAGAGGGCGCGCGCGATGTCCCGGCCGGTGACCACCTCGTACCCGCGGTTCCAGCCGCTGGCGGCCAGCTCCTGCGGGGAGGTCACGCAGGGCGCGTACCCGAGGCCCTCGACCTCCATGCCGCCGTACTGGGCCTCCGGGGAGCCGGGCCGCCCCTGCCAGAGGAGCATCCACAGCCGTCCCTCGGCCAGGGCGTGCAGGAGAGACTCGTAGCTCTCGTAGCGCCCCGGAGTCACCTGGCGCAGCATGTGCTCGACCTGCCCGACCGCGGCCGTGCCTGACGCACTCACCCGGTACCCCTCTTCGTCTGTTCGTCCGCCCGTCGTCCACGCGTGTCGGCCACCAGCTTAAGCGTCACTACGGCAGGTAGAAGGGGCGTACGCGCTCACGTATGTAGTCGACGACCGGGTCCTCGGCGGCGTCGAGCAGGATCAACTGCACCGGCCAGGGCGGTGGTACGCGGGTCAGGGCGCGCCCCAGCGCGTCCATCGGGGCGTTTCGCATGCCGGGCTCCCATCCCACCAGGTGGACCCCGACGTACAGCTCCGGCGTGCCGCCCTCGACGCTGGCGAGGCAGCGGTGCGCGGACGCGACGACTCCGGTGGCGCGGAACTCCTCCGCGGCGGCGGCGAGGAACTCGACCGGGTCCTCCTGCCAGTCGGGCTCGTAGAGCCGGACCCGGCCGCCGGTGGCGGGGCCGTCGAGCGGGCTGCGGCCGGTGCGGCAGAGCTCCGCGACGGCCGGCGGGGGCAGGGGCACGCCGACGGATCCCTCGGGGTTGACCGCGAGGCCGAGCTGCGGGGGCAGGCCGCGGGCGAAGTCCACGGCGGGGGCGACGGCGAAGTCCATGGCGGGTCCGGCGCAGGCGCGGAACTGCTCCTCGGAGCTGTAGACGGGCACGTAGGCGGCGCCGTCGATGTCCATGGTGGGCAGGCTCAGGCTGTTCACCCCGCCGGGCAGCGGGACCCACAGGTGGCTCCGCCCGAGGACCTCGAGGATCCGCCCCCCGGCGTCCGCCTGTCCGAGCGCCGCCCCGAGCACCTGCTCCAGCTCGTTACCCGGCCACATGTACGTCTCCGCTCGCTTGCCCTTGGTCTCGACCCGAGGTTAACGGGCGGGTGCGACACCCCGGCCGGGGGCCGCCCGCTATCGCCGGCCGTCAGTCCGTCGGCCGTCAGTCCGTCGGCCGCCGACCGCCGACCGCTAGAGGAAGCCGATCGACGTCAGCCGGGACGCCGCCGGGCGGTCCAGCAGGGTCACCGACGCGCAGCCGGCCGGCGGGCGGCCCGCCTCGGCCTCGCGCAGCAGCCGGGCCACGGCGCCCCGGTGCCGGGCGAAGGCGTACGCCGAGACGCCCCGGCCCCGCGCCGCCTGCCCGGCCCGGGCCTCCTCGGGGGTGGTGTCCAGCAGCACCAGGTGCAGCGCGCGGCCGCGCCGCCGGGCCGCCGAGGCCAGCAGCGCCCGTACCCAGCTCTGCGTACCGCAGTCGTGGACGACGGCCGGGGCCCCGGAGCGGAGCACCCGCCACAGGCCCCAGTAGTGCGCGATCCGGACCGCCGGCCGGTACACCGCGTAGGGCAGGGCGGCCGGCATCCGGCGCTCCCACCGCTCGCGGGCGTCCTGGGAGTCGATGCCGCCGCCCTCCGCGGCCCGTTTGATCAGGGTGCTCTTGCCGCCGCCGGGCAGTCCGGAGACCACCACGACGTCCCCGGCGGCGAAGCGGAGCCGCCGCGGTCCCTCGGCCCCGCGCAGGTCGCGCACCGCTCCGGGCTCCCCGGCCGCCCCCGCCGCCGGATCCCGTACGACGCCGCGCTGCGACGGCACCCCGGCCACCGCGCCCTCGACGGTGCCGGTGCTCGTCGCCGCCAGTACTCCGAATCTCCGCACAGTGCTCGCCTCCCCCGCGACGGGTCGCCTGGACCCGTCCCCCTGAGTGTAAAGAGACGGTAATCCGGCGGCGCCGGTTCCGTTCCGGGTCCGCTCCGCTTGCGGACCCCCTCCCCCATTCGGCCGCACGTCGTGCAATGATGTGCGCCATCTGGACACCTAACTGCATACCGGCCGCTTGAATCCGCGCGGGAGAGTCCCGGCACGCCGCAAGGCGTTGCCCGGGCGCCGAAGGAGCAAGTACCTCCCTTGAATCTCTCAGGCCCCGTACCGCGTGGATGAGGCAGATCTGAAAAGCGAGCCGCGCCACCGCCCGTGAGGGCATCGGCGACGGTTCCACCCAAGGTGCAAGTCGATGGCCTTCCCCTGGAAGCGGGGAACTCTCGGCGAACCTCTCAGGTTCCGATGACAGATGGGGAGGAACTCCTCCTCGTCATGTCATGCCCTGGGACCCGGGAGCCACACCCATGAGCACTGCCCCCCGCCTGACCGCCCTCGATGCGCTGCACCGTTCGCTCGGTGCGACCATGACCGATTTCGCGGGCTGGGACATGCCCCTGCGGTACGCCAGCGAGCGCGACGAGCACAACGCCGTCCGCACCAAGGCCGGTCTCTTCGACCTCTCCCACATGGGCGAGATCACCCTGACCGGCCCCGAGGCCGTCAAGGTCCTGGACTACGCGCTGGTCGGCAACATCTCCACCGTCGGCGTCGGCCGCGCCCGCTACACGCACATCTGCCAGGAGGACGGCGGGATCCTCGACGACCTGATCGTCTACCGCCTGGGCGAGACCGAGTTCATGGTCGTCGCGAACGCCTCCAACGCCCAGGTCGTCCTGGACGCGATCACCGAGCGCGCCGCCGGCTTCGACGCCGAGGTCCGCGACGACCGCGACGCGTACGCGCTGCTCGCGGTGCAGGGTCCGGAGTCCCCCGGCATCCTCGCCTCCCTCACAGACGCCGACCTGGACGGGCTGAAGTACTACGCCGGCCTGCCCGGCACGGTCGCCGGGGTGCCCGCGCTGATCGCGCGTACCGGCTACACCGGCGAGGACGGCTTCGAGCTGTTCGTCGCCCCCGAGCACGCCGTGGAGCTGTGGCAGGCGCTGACCAAGGCGGGCGAGGGCGTCGGCCTGGTCCCGGCCGGCCTGTCCTGCCGCGACACCCTGCGCCTGGAAGCGGGCATGCCGCTGTACGGGCACGAGCTGACCACCTCCCTCACCCCATTCGACGCGGGTCTGGGCCGGGTCGTGAAGTTCGAGAAGGAGGGCGACTTCGTCGGCCGCGCCGCCCTGGAGGCCGCCGCCGAGCGCGCCGCTTCCAACCCGCCGCGCAAGCTGGTCGGCCTGATCGCCGAGGGCCGCCGCGTTCCGCGTGCGGGCTTCTCCGTGACCTTCGACGGCCAGGTCGTCGGCGAGGTCACCTCGGGCGCCCCGTCCCCGACGCTGGGCAAGCCGATCGCGATGGCCTATGTCGACGCGGCGCACGCCGCGCCCGGCGCCTCCGGCGTCGGCGTGGACATTCGCGGTACGCATGAGGCGTACGAGGTCGTGGCGCTGCCGTTCTACAAGCGGCAGAAGTAGCCCCGTACCGCACCGCACCGCGCCTCACCGCTGACCGGCGCATCGCGCCGGTCCGCAGGACCACCGTTCGTATCCACTCCCCCGCATCCAGGAGAATCAGGTCATGAGCAACCCCCAGCAGCTGCGTTTCAGCAAGGAGCACGAGTGGCTGTCGGACGCCGTCGACGGCGTCTCGACGGTCGGCATCACGGAGTTCGCGGCCAACGCGCTCGGTGACGTCGTCTACGCCCAGCTTCCCGAGGTGGGTGACACGGTGACCGCGGGCGAGACCTGCGGCGAGCTGGAGTCGACCAAGTCGGTCAGCGACCTGTACTCCCCCGTCACCGGCGAGATCGTCGAGTCCAACCAGGACGTCATCGACGACCCGGCGCTGGTGAACTCGGCTCCGTTCGAGGGCGGCTGGCTCTTCAAGGTGCGCGTCACGGAGGAGCCGGCCGACCTGCTCTCCGTCGACGAGTACGCCAAGCTCACCGCCGGCAACTGACCCAGGGAACCCTGATGTCTGTACTGAACACTCCCCTCCACGAGCTCGACCCGGACGTCGCCGCCGCCGTCGACGCCGAACTCGTGCGCCAGCAGTCCACCCTGGAAATGATCGCGTCGGAGAACTTCGCTCCGGTCGCCGTCATGGAGGCCCAGGGCTCGGTCCTGACCAACAAGTACGCCGAGGGCTACCCCGGCCGCCGCTACTACGGCGGCTGTGAGCACGTCGACGTGGTCGAGCAGATCGCGATCGACCGCATCAAGGCGCTCTTCGGCGCCGAGGCCGCGAACGTGCAGCCCCACTCCGGCGCGCAGGCCAACGCGGCCGCGATGTTCGCGCTGATCAAGCCGGGCGACACGATCATGGGCCTGAACCTGGCCCACGGCGGTCACCTGACCCACGGCATGAAGATCAACTTCTCCGGCAAGCTCTACAACGTGGTCCCGTACCACGTCGACGAGACCGGCGAGGTCGACATGGCCGAGGTCGAGCGCCTCGCCAAGGAGTCCAAGCCGCAGCTGATCGTCGCGGGCTGGTCCGCCTACCCGCGCCAGCTCGACTTCGCCGCCTTCCGCCGCATCGCGGACGAGGTCGGCGCGTACCTGATGGTCGACATGGCGCACTTCGCCGGTCTGGTCGCCGCGGGTCTGCACCCGAACCCGGTCCCGCACGCCCACGTCGTCACCACCACCACGCACAAGACCCTCGGCGGTCCGCGCGGCGGTGTCATCCTGTCGACGCAGGAGCTGGCCAAGAAGATCAACTCCGCGGTCTTCCCGGGTCAGCAGGGCGGCCCGCTGGAGCACGTGATCGCGGCCAAGGCCGTCTCCTTCCTCGTGGCGGCCTCGCCCGAGTTCAAGGAGCGCCAGGAGCGCACCCTGGAGGGTGCGAAGATCCTCGCCGCCCGCCTGGTCCAGGACGACGTCAAGGCCGTGGGCGTGGACGTCCTCACCGGCGGCACCGACGTGCACCTGGTCCTGGTCGACCTGCGCAACTCCGAGCTGGACGGTCAGCAGGCCGAGGACCGCCTCCACGAGGTCGGCATCACGGTCAACCGCAACGCCATCCCGAACGACCCGCGGCCGCCGATGGTCACCTCGGGTCTGCGGATCGGTACGCCGGCGCTGGCCACCCGCGGTTTCGACGCCGAGGCCTTCACCGAGGTCGCCGAGATCATCGCGCAGGCGCTGAAGCCGGCCTACGACGCCGAGGACCTGAAGGCGCGCGTCTCGGCGCTCGCCGCGAAGTTCCCGCTGTATCCGTCGCTCTAGGCACCGGCTTGGGAGGGCCCGGTCTTGTTGTGCACAGGGCCGGGCCCTTCTCATGACCAAAGCCTCAGGTGGATGCGGCCCATTGCCACTGAATCGGCCAAAAAATGGCAAATAGGCTCTGGATAAAAGCATGACCCGCACCCCTGGCAGGACGGACACCTCACCTCATGGACATGAGCGCGGCCAATAGGAAGGGACTCAGTCTCTTCGCCCTGATCATGATCGGGCTCGGCTCGATCTTCGGATCGGGCTGGCTCTTCGGAGCGGGCCAGGCGGCCGCCGTCGCGGGGCCCGCGGCGATCATCGCCTGGGTCATCGGTGCCGTCTTCATCGGCATGATCGCCATGTCCTACGCGGAAGTGGGCGCCGCCTACCCGCTGCCCGGCTCGATGGCCCGCTTCGGCACCATCTCGCACGGGCCGGTGCTCGGCTTCATCACCGGCTGGGCGGTCTGGATCGCCATCGCCGCACTGATCCCGATCGAGTCCATCGCCGGTACGCAGTACATGTCCTCCTGGAACTTCGGCTGGGCCAAGGGCCTCGTCGAGAACGGCGGCCTGACGACCTCCGGCATGGTGATGGCGCTGTTCCTGACGGTGGCGCTGTGGCTGGCCTGCTACTGGTCGGTCGCGCTGCTCGCCAAGGCGAACAACCTCCTCACCCTGGTCAAGTTCGCCATTCCGGTGCTCGCCGTGATCGCCCTGATCGCCTCCGGCTTCCACACCGGCAACTTCACCGACCACGGCGGCTTCGCGCCCAACGGCTGGTCCGCGGTCATGACCGCGGTCACCACCTCCGGCGTGGTCTTCGCCTTCAACGGCTTCCAGGCCGTCGTCAACCTCGGCGGCGCCGCCAAGAACCCCGGCCGCGCCATTCCGCTGGCCCTGGTCGGCGCGCTCTCCCTCGGCCTGGTCATCTACCTGGCCCTGCAGATCGCCTTCATCGGCGGTGTCCCGCCGGAGAAGCTGGCCGAGGCCGGCGGCTGGAGCGGCATCAACTTCTCCTCGCCGTTCGCCGACCTCGCCAAGATGCTGATGCTGCACTGGGTCGTCACGATGCTCCAGTTCGGTGCCTTCATCTCCCCGTCCGGCGCCAACATCGGCAACGTCGCCTCGGCCTCGTACATGGCGCAGAACCTCGCGGACACCGGCTTCTTCCCGAAGAAGATCCGCGAGGTCCACCCGAAGTACGGCACCGCGCGTCCCGCGATGTGGCTGAACCTCGGCTTCTCGATCCTGCTGCTGGTCACCGTCGGTCACAGCTGGGAGGCCCTGGCCAGCGTGGTCTCCGCCGCGATGGTGGTCTCGTACCTGATCGGCCCGATCGCGGTCGGCGTCTTCCGCAAGACCAAGCCCGAGCTTCCGCGCCCCTTCCGCCTGCCGGCGGCCAGGATCCTGTGCCCGATCACCTTCGCCTTCGCCGCCTGCGCCCTGTACTGGTCCAAGTGGCCGGACACCGGCAAGGTGGTGCTGCTCACCCTGGTCGCCGCCCCGATCGCGGCCGTGGTGCTCAAGCGCAAGGGCGAGAAGAACCTGGCCAAGCAGTTCGCCCCGGCCTGGTGGATGATCGCCTTCCTGCTGTGGCTGGGCACCCTGTCGGCGCTCGGCAGCAAGGAATTCGGCGGCCACGGGCTCATCCCGGGCGGCGTGGACATCGCCCTCGTGGGCCTCTCGGCCCTGGGCTTCTACTTCTGGGCCGTACGGTCCGGGGTCAAGGCCCACTACGCGGGCCTGCCGGGCCCGGACCCGGTCCTGGACGCCCCCGGGGCCGACACCGGCGCCGCCGAGCAGTCCGACGCACCGGAGCGCGAACTGAGCCACGCCTGAGCGCCCCCCTCCCGACCCGTCCGGCGGCCGAGCTGTTCACCTCACCGCGTTAAGCTCGGCTGCCGGACAAAATCCGCAGATCACCCCGATCAACCCCTCCTGCCCACGCTTCCCACCCACGAGCAGACATAGGAGTCCGCAACCGTGGCCATCTCCGTCTTCGATCTCTTCTCGATCGGCATCGGTCCCTCTTCCTCCCACACCGTCGGACCGATGCGCGCCGCGCGCATGTTCGTGACCCGGCTCAAGAAGGACGGCGTCCTCGCCCAGACCGTCTCGGTGCGCGCCGAGCTCTTCGGCTCGCTCGGGGCCACCGGGCACGGCCACGGCACCCCCAAGGCGGTGCTGCTGGGCCTGGAGGGCCACTCGCCCCGCACCGTGAACGTGGAGACCGCCGACGCCGAGGTCGAGCGCATCCGCCAGACGGGCCGCCTGCGCCTGCTGGGCACCGAGATAGGCGATGGCCACGAAATCGCCTTCGACGAGCCGAACCAGCTGATCCTGCACCGCCGGCGCTCGCTGCCGTACCACGCGAACGGCATGACGCTCTTCGCGTACGACGAGGCGGGCACCCCGCTGCTGGAGAAGACGTACTACTCGGTCGGCGGCGGTTTCGTCGTGGACGAGGACGCGGTCGGCGAGGACCGGATCAAGCTCGACGACACCCCGCTGAAGTACCCCTTCCGCAGCGGTGACGAGATGCTCCGTCTCGCGAACGAGACGGGCCTGTCGATCTCCTCGATGATGCTGGAGAACGAGAAGGCCTGGCGCACCGAGGACGAGATCCGCGAGGGCCTGCTGGAGATCTGGCGCGTCATGCAGGCCTGCGTCGCGCGCGGCATGTCCCGCGAGGGCATCCTCCCCGGCGGCCTGCGGGTCAAGCGCCGGGCCGCCTCCACGGCGCGCCAGCTGCGCACCGAGGGCGACCCGATGATGCACCGCAGCGAGTGGGCGACCATCTACGCGATGGCGGTCAACGAGGAGAACGCGGCCGGCGGCCGGGTCGTCACCGCCCCGACGAACGGCGCGGCGGGCGTCCTCCCGGCGGTCCTGCACTACTACATGAACTTCGTGCCGGGCGCCGACGAGGACGGCGTGGTCCGCTTCCTCCTCGCCGCGGGAGCGATCGGCATGCTCTTCAAGGAGAACGCCTCGATCTCCGGCGCCGAGGTCGGCTGCCAGGGCGAGGTCGGCTCCGCCTGCTCGATGGCGGCCGGCGCGCTGGCCGAGGTCCTGGGCGGCACCCCGGAGCAGGTCGAGAACGCGGCCGAGATCGGCATGGAGCACAACCTCGGCCTCACCTGCGACCCGGTCGGCGGCCTCGTGCAGATCCCCTGCATCGAGCGCAACGGCATGGCGGCGGTCAAGGCCGTCACCGCGGCCAAGATGGCGATGCGCGGCGACGGCAGCCACAAGGTCTCCCTCGACAAGGTCATCAAGACCATGAAGGAGACGGGCGCCGACATGAAGGTCAAGTACAAGGAGACCGCCCGCGGCGGCCTCGCGGTCAACGTCATCGAGTGCTGACCCGGGTTCCCGCCCGACCCTGCTCAACGCCGTTGGGGCGTGACTCGTCGAGTCACGCCCCAACGGGCTTTCCGGTCCGGTCCGAACGAGGAGGGCCGGCCGGTCCACCGGCCGACCCGGCCCGTGGGAGCGGACGGGGCTGGGAGACACTGAGCGCATGAACGCGGAAGAGATCGCTGCCCTCATCGCCCAAGCCGGTCACCAGGATCCCGATCTCCGTGCCGAGGTGGCGAGCGAGCTGCCCGGGGCCTTGTCCGGACAGGCCGACGACCCCGTGCCGGCGGCTCTGATCCGCCTGACTTCCGACCCCGTGGCGCGGGTGCGCGAGCAGGCCACCTTCGCGCTGGGGCAACTCGCCGAGGTGGACGCTCCGGACATCCGGGCGGCTCTGTGGCGGCGCGTCGAGGACGAGGATCGGGAGACGCGCGAGGAGGCCGTACGCGGTCTGGCCGTGCGCCGGGATCCGGGTGCGGTGCCGCTGCTCGCGGCTCTGCTCGGGGAGACGACCGCGTACGTCCAGACCTTCGGCGCGGCGGCAGTCCTGGGCGATCCGGGACTGCTGCCCGCGCTGAGCACGTACGACCCCTCGGATCCGGGCGTGGGCGAAGCGCTCCGGTCCTGCGACCCGGCCGCCCGGGAGCGGCGCGATGCCGCGGCGTGCGCGCTGCTGGACGCGGTCTACGCCCTGCTGCCCACCGTCGACGCTGCTCTGTACGCGTCGCGCTTCGAGGCCCACCTGACGCTCTCGCTCCGCACAGCCGGAGGCGGCGAGGTGACCTGGGACGCGGACGCCCTGCTCGTCCGCGCCGGCGGGGATCCGCGGCGGGCGGGCGAGCTGGTTGCCCAGGACATCTGAGCGAACGGCCGGGTCGACCGGACAAAGCCCCGTGGCCCCGCCCCGGCGGGCTCAACGGAACGGGGCGCCGGGGGTGGGCGGGGGT
>NZ_JBHVYI010000044.1:0-50558 GCF_042880975.1 Streptomyces sp. NPDC058289 | reverse complement strand
CCCACGAGGACGCCTCACGGGCCCCCCCCCCCCCCCCCCCAAAAAACCAACGGGTCGGGGGGGCACAAGGCGTAAACCACGACCCCCCCCTACCCCCCCCCCCCCCCACCCCAAAACCCCCCGCCCCCCCCCCCGGGGGCAAGCGCGGGACGGGGCCACGGGGGTGTCGCGGGTGAGTGTCAGTTGCTGGCGCGCTTCTGCGCGTTGCGGTCACCCGCGAGCTTCTCGTTGAACTTCTTCTTCTGCTGGGCCGCCTTCAGCACCTTCGGGTCGAGGCAGGGCAGACCCGCGGCGACCCTGTCCAGCGCTTCCTGTTCGGCAGCGGACAAGGTCTTTCCACTGGACTGCTTGCCACCCTTCGACTGGGCCACGCTCGAACTCGTGTCCCACGAGGTGCTGTCGTCCGTGGTGGAATCGTAGGTCGTGCCGTAACTCTGGGAGTCACGCCAGCTGTTGATGCCCTCACTGATGGCATAGGCCACCGCGAGGACCACGACCACGACGACCACGGCCACCACGAAGACGACCAGCGCCTCGGGTGCCAGGAGCACGGCCGCGACACCGCCGAGGAGTGCTCCGAAGAACCTTCCGCTGGGGTCGGCGTGGTTGAGCGGGTTGTTGTCGACGTACCCGTAGGCGCTGAGCGACGTGCGCACCGCCGGGTCGACGGTGAGGAACTGCGCCGTCTTCGGGTCGTAGTAGCGGGCCCGGAGGTAGGTCAGGCCGGTCTCGGCGTCCGCGTACTGGCCGGAGTACTGCAGCGGGGTCGACGCACCGGTGTGCGCGCTGACCACGCCGTACGGCGTGTAGCCGTAGGTACCGGCGATCGCGCCGGCGGCGTCGGTCAGGGCGCGGGTGGAGCCGAGCTGGTCGTGGAAGTACCACTGGGTGCCGGTGGCGGCGATCTGCGCGACCGGGGTGCCGCCGGGACCGTAGAGGTAGCTGGTGGTCCCGTCGTAGAGCAGGTTGGGGTCCTGCTCCGCGTCCCATGAGAAGGCGGTGGTCGTGGACCCCACCGTCTTGGAAGCGCGCAGTCCGTTGCCGTCGTAGGCGTAGGTCGACGTGGCGCTGCCGATGGTGGCCTTGGTGAGGCGGTTGGCCTGGTCGTACGTGTACGAGCTGACGGCGCCGGCGCCGGTGGTGGCCTTGGTCCGGTTGCCCTGCTGGTCGAACTGGTACGTGGTGGCACCGGCCGCGGGGGTGCCGCAGACCGGGTTGACCGGTGCGGTGCCGGTGGTGGACCAGCACAGCTGGCCGGCCGCGTCGAAGACCTGGTTGGTGGTGCCGACCAGGGTCGGGTTGCCCGCGGCGTCGTAGCCGAAGCTCGTGGTCGCGGCGCCCGCCGTGGCGGTCTTCAGCTGATCGCGGGTGGTGTAGCCGAAGGTCTGGGCACTGCCCGGTACGCCCGTGGGCGTCTCGCCGCTGAGCTGACCCGCGAGGTCACGGGTGTAGGTCAGGGAGGCGAGGGTGGTCGTGCCCTTCTTGAGGGTGTCGGTCAGCCGCTGGCCTGCGTCGTTGAAGCCGCTGGTGGCGACGGTGCCGTTCGGGAAGGTGGTGGAGTTCCAGTGGCTCTCGGCGTCGTAGCCGAAGGTGGTGGACTTGGTGTTCCAGTCCAGCAGCCCGGTCAGCCTGTTGGCCTTGTCGAAGGTGCGGGTGACGGTGCGGCCGGTGCCGCCGGGGTAGACGATGGACGTCTGGTTGCCGTTGGCGTCGTAGCCGAAGGCGGTGGTCGCACCCGCTCCGTTGGTCTGCGAGGCCAGTCGGCCGAAGGCGCCGTAGGACCGGGTCGTGGTGCCCGTGCCGTCGGTCATCGACGTCTGGCGGCCCGCCGGGTCGTAGGTGATGGCGGTGATGTTCGGCGTGGTGCCGTCGGAGTACGTGGCCGAGACCGGCCGGCCGGCCGGGTCGTAGGCGTACGTGGTCACGCGGTTCTGCGGGTCGGTGGAAGTCACCAGGTTGCCCGCGGGGTCGTAGGCGACGGTCGTGACCCGGTTGTTCGGGTCCTTCCTGCTGGTCTGCCGCGCCTGGGCGTTGTAGCCGTAGACGGTCTCCTTGCCGGCCGCGTCGACGGTCTTGGCGACCGTCCCGTCGGCGTGGTAGACGGTCGTGAGCTTGCTGGTGTCCGCGAGGGTGACGCCGGTCTTCTGGTCGAAGTTGTCGAACGTGTTGACGGTCTTGTTGTTGTTGGCGTCGGTGGACGAGGTCAGGTTGCCGTTGGCGTCGAAGGAGGCCGACACCGTGCGGCCGAGCGGGTCCACGGTCTTGGTGTGGTGGCTCCACGCGTCGTAGGTGAAGCGGGTGCAGCCCTTGGCGGGCGGCGTGCAGCCGGTCACGATGCCCGCGGCGACACCCGCCGGGCTGACCGTGGAGGTCAGCAGGCTGCGGTTGGCGTCGTAGCCGTAGAGCGTCTTGTTGCCCTCGCCGTCGGTGGCGCTGGTGACGTCGCCGGCCGCGTTGTAGGTGTTCGTAGTCGTGTTGCCGCGGGCGTCGACCGTCCGGGTGGCGTCCGCGGGGTGCGCGGCGTCCTCGTAGTGGATGTTCACCTGGTTGGCGGGGGCGGAGCCGCTCACCGGCACCTGGGTCACGCTGGTCAGGAGACCGAATCCGCTGCCCGCAGCGGCGATGTGCCCGGCCTCGTCATAGGCGTAGCCGGTCTTCAGGCCCGCCGGGTCGATCTTGGTGATCAGGTGGTCCGCGTCGTCGAACGCCTGGCTCGTGGTGAAGCCGCGGGCGTCGCTCGCCGAGATCTGGTTGCCGTGGTCGTCGTAGGCGAAGGTCTGGAGGTTCCCCTTGGGGTCGCTCGTCGACGTCAGGCCCATGCTGATCGGGTCGTAGGTGTACGTCCACGTCCCGGCCTCGGGGGTGCCCTCGCCGCGGATCTCCGACGTCAGCATTCCGCTCTGGTAGGTGTAGAGCGTCTTGTGACCGACCTGGTCGATGACCCGGGTCTGCCCGGCCGTCAGGCCCTTGGCGGCGTCCGGACCGTACTCGAAGACGGTGAGGCCGCCCAGCGGGTCGGTCTGGCGCGTGACGCGCTCGGCGGCGTCGTACACGTTCGTCGTGATCGGGGTGGGCGTCGCCGTGGACCCGAACTGCGCGGGCTTGCGCATCGTGGTCATCAGGTGCGCCGCGTTGTAGCCGAACGTGGCGTGGTCGTCGTCCTTGAGCGTCGGGGTGCGGGTGGTGCCCGCGCCGTAGACGTCGGTGAGGTTGCCGGCGGCGTCGTAGCCGTAGGTGACCTTGCGGCCGGCCGTGTCCGACAGGCCCGTGATGTGGGTGCCGGTCCAGGTCAGCGTGTACGCGCGGCCGCCCGGGTCGGTGATCGTGCTCAGCTGGCCGGATCCGTTGTACGCCATGGTGGTGGCGTACGGCGGGGTGGCCTTGCTGCCAGCCAGGTCGGTCGCCGAGAGCACGCGCCCGGTGGCGGTGTCGAAGGTGAAGACGTCCTTCGACTTGCGGGTGAAGGTGTACTTCGTCCCGGACTTGGTCAGGGACGCGTTGTAGCGGGGCGCGCTCGGGGCGTAGGTACCCGCGGTGTTGATGAAGGTGACCTGCGAGCCGTCCTCCTGGCTCACCGTGACGTTGCCGCTGGTGGCGTCGGTGGCTGCGGAGATGTTGTAGGAGTAGGTCCAGCCCCAGCCGAAGGGGCCGTTGACGGCCAGGGAGGCGTTCGGGCCGGCCGGGCTGGACAGGGGGGAGGCGTAGGTGCGCGAGAAGTTCAGCGGCGCGCCGCGGCCGGGGGTGGTCAGGTCGGTCATGGTCTCGCCGAAGAAACCGGTGCTGGTGTCCACCGGGTCACCGGCGGTACGGCGCACGCAGCCGCACTGGGTCCAGGCCGGGTTGCTGCCCTTGGGCGCGTCCTTGATGCCGGGCGGTCCGCCGATCGGCTGGCCCGGGGTGCCGCCCATCGGGATGAAGGCGACGGCGTCGTACGCGACGTCGTAGTCCGCGTAGTTGATGTTGCCGGAGCCGGTGATCTCACTCTGGTTGGTGAGCTTGACGTTTCCGCCGTTCTGCATGGCGAACGTGCCGACCGTGACCCACTCTTCGGTGCCCCAGTCCTGGTTCACCCGGATCTTCCACGGGCTCACTCCGCCGCCCGGATTGATGGTGTAGACGACGTTGGTCGCCGACGCCGCAGTCGACGGGAAGTGCAGCTTGATCTTGTAGTACTGCAGCTTGGGCAGGTTGGGCGTCCAGGTACCGGTGTTGATCTGGTCCGGGTTGGATCCGTCCTCGGTGTGCGTGAACAGCACGTGCCCGCCGAAGCCCACACCCAGCTGGTGGGTGTCCAGGGCGCCGATCGGATCACCTGCGGCGTTGGTGCCGTAGGAGTACGTGAAGGTGCCGCCCTGCGACCAGTTCGGCGCACCGCAGCCCACCCGGTTCAGCGGGGGCTGGCTCTGGGACTCGTCGACGATGATCGGCGCGCCGTAGCCGGCGCTGCCGACCTTGGCGGAGTCCAGGGTGCAGGTCGGCGGGTGCGCGTACGGCTTGACCATGGCCGGCTCGGTCGACCCGGCACCGGCGGTGTAGGCGCTGGTCGCACATGTGGTGGCGCAGTCCGAAATGAACGTCACGGGACTGTGCCACCAGCACTGGAGGCTGGCCAGCGTGCAGTTCTTGGGGTTCTGCTGACCGGTCGGGTCGCACAGGTTGTCGGTCGTGCAGAAGCTGCCGGGCGCCGGGATCTGCAGCCAGGTCTTGCCGCCGTGGTAGTCGGGCTTGGCGTAGGCGGGGTTGTTCCAGCGCAGGATGGGCTGGCCCATCCAGCCCATGATGCGCTCCTGGTACGGCCAGCTCGACGGGTGAGAGGCGTCCGCGTAGGAATTGCGCAGGTACGGGGCACGGGTGGGCGGGTAGTCGGGGTTGGCCGGGTTGTTGGACCAGCCCAGGCCCCAGGTGCCGTCCGCTCCGACGCAGGTGGGGCTGGGAGTGCAGCCCGTGGTGTTGCCGAACTTGGCGTTGGGCTGGATGCCGGAGTTGTACGCCCAGGCGGCCAGGTACCAGTTCTCCAGGTAGCGGGGGTTGGCGCCGTTGACGGTGATGCCCGCGTCGTAGAGCTGGTTCCAGGTCCTCTGCAGGATCTGCAGGCCCGCGGACACGTTCTCCTGGTAGTCGACCGCGATCTTCGTCTGGCCGTTCACCGAGTAGGTGGTGTCGCCCTTGGACATGCCCGTGGTGACCTGGCCCAGACCGTAGCCGCAGTCGGCCTTGGTGTAGTCCATGTGGCTGATGCTGCCGCCGGCGCCGTAGTAGTCGCCGACCAGGACTCCGCCCGCGATGCCGGGCAGGGCGTGCCAGGAGGCCTGGCTGTAGTTGCTCTCCTGCGCGACGATCGCCTGGTAGAGCGAGCGGGGCACCGTGTCGTAGGTGTCCCCCGCCGGGTGCTTGAGCGGCACCCGGGCGAAGTCGCCGTTGGGGGCGTACGCCGCCAGGCCCAGGTTCGCGTACCCGGCCGGGCGGGTGTAGGCGGAGCCGGTCAGCAGACCCTGCTCGGCCATCTCGATGGCCCAGGAGACCTGCGCCGTACCGGGCTGCAGGACCTGCCGGTTCTCGGCCAGTCGGTCCACCGCGCACTTCGGCGGGGTGTCGGCGGCCAGGACCATGGAGTTGACCGCTGCCTGCGGTTCCTTCGTCCACTGGACGCCGGAGCCCGCACTCGGCGCCGCGCTCGGGGACTTGGATCCGGAGGAGAGCGGGACGACCGGCTTCGTCAGCGGGGCCGGCAGCGTGGTGTCCGCACCCTTGGCGGACTTCGCCGCCGGGCGGTTGAGGAGCCTGCCGTCCTTGGTGGCCAGGAGCAGCGGCGCGTCCGCTTTGCTCTCGGCGCCGTCGCCGATCAGGGCGCCGCCGTCCAGGGAGACCGCGGTGACGCCGTTCGGCAGGCCCTTGGCCTGGGCATGAGTGATCCCCGAGCCGGAGGCGACCTCACTGGCGCCCACCGCGATGGAGCGGCCGGAGCGGCCCTGCATCAGGCGCAGCGACTCCTTGGGGCCCTGCCCCACGGAGGAGACCTTTCCGGAGCGCAGCCGCATCAGCTTGGACGGCTGCCCTGCGCGGTCGGACTGGACCGCGAAGTCCACCGTCCCGCCGCCCGCGGGCCGCAGGTCGTACGGGTTGCCCTCGACCTTCGCGAGCACCTTCGGGGCGTCCGAGCCCGCCACGGACGGGGGAATCCGTACGAGAGAGTCGCCCATCACGCCGACCGGGCCCTCGGGGGTGGGGACCACGGAGGTCACCTGCCCCTGCACGGTGACCTTGCTGCGGATCTTGCCCGTGGGCAGATCCACCGAGAAGACCTGCGTACTGCGCTGGTTCTCACCGGGGTTGACGACGAACGTCGCCTCCGTCGCGAGGCCGCAGCCCGGCGAGTGGTACTTCATCGCGACGCCAGTGGCGACCGGCTTGACCGCGCCGCTGCGCAGATCGACCGAGTACGCGAACGCCCCGTGGTCCCGGGCCTCGGCCCGGTTGACGGCGGACGCCGGGAGGACCGTGACGGCCGCGTAGCGTCCGTCGCCCGAAACGCACTGATAGCCCGTCCAGGAGGAATCGTCGATCCCTCCCGGGCGTACGACCGCCAGCTCGCGCCAGGCGTAGCCGCTGGCGCCGGTGCCCACCGCCAGGTGGTAACCCGCGCTGTCACCCCACCCGTTGAGCAGCACATCCGCGGCAGGACCGACCGATTCGGCGGGCGCCTGCACGCCGGGGGCCTTCGCGGCCTTCGGACCGGAAGCCGCGGACGCGGGGCCCTGTGCGGCCGCCAGCAGGGACATGGCCAGGAGCAGCGTCCCTGGTATGCCCAGCTTCGGCCATCTGTATCGCGACACAAAGAACTCCCCATGAAGGAGTACGCACAATGCGCACTCCACGCGCCGCGCTGGATCCACCAGCACGGCGAAACCCCTGCCGGTCCTTGGAACGGACGGACCGGCAGGGAAACCTTTGGGCGGCCGCAAGGCCGGGGGTGGATCCCGGGTCTTCCGTCAGCGCCGCAGTGCTTCTACGGGCTGGATGCGGCTGGCGCGCCAGGCCGGGTAGATGCCGGCCGCCAGGCCCGTGGCCAGGCCGAGTGCGGGGGCGGCGGCGACGATGCCGGGGTGCAGCACGGGCGTCCAGTCGCGGACCAGGGCCACCGCGACGACGGTGATCGTGCCGAGGGCGGTGCCGATCAGCCCGCCGAGGCTGCCGAGGGCAGCGGATTCCGCGAGGAACTGTGCGGTGACGTGCCGGGTACGGGCGCCCAGGGCACGGCGCAGCCCGATCTCGCCGGTACGTTCCATGACGGCGACGAGGGTGGTGTTGGCGATGCCGACCGTGCCGATGAAGAGGCAGATGAACGCGAGGAGGAGGAACAGCTGGTCGAGGTCGGCCGTGACGTTTCCGCGCAGGGTCCTCGGGTCGGGCGGCGGGACGGTCTTGAAGTACTCGGGATGGGCGGGCGAGAGGGCCGTTGCCGCTTCCGTGCCGACCTGGGGCGCCGCCCCCAGCTGGGTGGAGATGAGCATCTTGGCGTTCTTCGGGGCGCCCCAGATCTCCTGGGCGGTGGAACGCGGGACCACCACCGACATCAGCAGGTCGGCCTTGCGCTCGACGTCCTCGACGATCCCCACGACGGTGAAGCCCTGGTCGCCTATGAAGACGGCCGGCTGTGTCTCCAGCGTGGTGATGCCGAGCCGGGAGGCCATGCCGCTGCCGATCACGGCCACGCGCTGCTTGGTGGCGTCGTGCCAGGCATCGTAGACCCGGCCCTGGGACAGGGTGGGACCGGCGGCTTCGAGTGCTCCGGAGGAAGCGGCGACGACCTGGAGGCCCGTACCGCCCGCCCCGCCGCCGACGGGGGTGGACCGGACCGCGTCGCCCTCGCCGAGCCGCACGCTCCAGTAGACGCCGGCGTGCCGTACGCCGTTGAGGCGGGACACCCGTTCGTCGGCGTCGGGCGGGAACGCGAGTTCCACGAACTCGTTCGTCTCCGTGGCCACGTCCTCGACGGTCACCTCGGTCGCCGTCAGGGTGTTGAACCGCTCGTCGATCTGCGAGGAGGCCGTCGCCGTCAGCCCCAGGATGGCCACGAACGTGCCCACGCCGAGGACGGTGCCCACGGAGGTGAGCGCCGATCGGGCGGGGCGTTGCAGGACTCCGGCCAGAC
This sequence comes from Streptomyces sp. NPDC058289, assembly GCF_042880975.1. NCBI lineage: Bacteria > Bacillati > Actinomycetota > Actinomycetes > Kitasatosporales > Streptomycetaceae > Streptomyces > Streptomyces sp. NPDC058289. The sequence goes on along the minus strand of NZ_JBHVYI010000044.1, from coordinate 42,406 downwards.
ACTCCGAGACCAGCTCCCGCCAGGCGAACCGGGACCGCGGCACGGGCCTCACGTACCGGGGGGCGCGACGCAGGGCCGCCGGGACCTTCACGGCCTTCACGACTCTCATGGCCTTCGTGTTCTTCACGGACGCACCAGCTCGCTCAGCGCACCGTCTCGGATGGCCACGGTGCGGTCGCCGCGGGCCGCCACGGCGGGGTCGTGGGTGATGACCACCACCGTCATGCCGTCGCGATGGAGCTCGTCGACGAGTTCCAGGATCGACTCGGCGGTGGCGGAGTCGAGGTTGCCGGTCGGCTCGTCGCACAGCAGGAGCGAGGGGGCCCCGACCAGGGCCCTGGCGATGGCCACGCGTTGGCGCTCCCCGCCGGAGAGGGTGGTCGGCAGCGCGTCCGCCCGGTGGCCGAGGCCGACCCGGTCGAGCGCTTCCCTGGCCTTGGCCCGTCGCTCCGCGCGGCCGCTCCCCCGGTAGACCAGCGCCAGGGCGACGTTCTCCCAGGCGGTGCGGTGCGGGAGCAGGTGGAACGCCTGGAAGACGAAGCCGATGCGCTGGGCGCGCAGGGCCGTGCGGTCGGCGTCCCGCAGTGCGCCGGTGTCGACCCCGTCCAGCAGGTAATTGCCGCTGGTGGGGGCATCGAGCAGCCCCACGATGTTGAGGAACGTGGACTTGCCCGCTCCGGAGGGGCCCACGACGGTCAGGAACTCTCCCCGTCCCACCATCAGGTCGCAGGACTTGAGCGCCTCCACCGGCGGCGTCCCGGGGTAGGTCAGGCCTGCCCGGCGCAGTTCGACCACCGGAGGGACATCGGAGGGCGGGGATGTCACTTGCCTCCCCCCTGACCGGAGTTCGCGCCGGTCCGTACGCCGACGACGACGCGCTCGCCCTTGGACAGGTGCTCGCCCGCGGTCGGCCTGACCTCCACGTGACCGTCACCGGTCGTTCCCGTGGTCACTTGCACCCGACGGCGGGTGCCGTCCGCCTCCAGTACGGTCACGTAGGTCCTGCCGTTCACCGCGGCGGAGACCGCCGAGACGGGAACCACCAGTACCTCGCCTCCGGTCGAGGCCGCCTCGATGGTCAGACGTACGTCCTGTCCGGCGAGCTTGGGGTCCAGGGGCTCCTTGGGCTGGACCACCATCAAATAGCCGTTGGATCCGCCCGGTTGCGGCCCGGCGGGCTGCCCGCCGCCGTCGGCCGGCTTTTCCTGTCCGGCATTTTCGGCGACCGAGACGACCGAAGCGGTCGAGGCGCCGCCCGTGACCTCGGACAGGACCTCCACCTGCCGCCCCGGCTGGACCAGACCCTTCTGGTACTCCTGGAGATAGCCGTTCACCACGAGGGCTCCGGCCGACACCGTGAGCACCTTGCCGGACACCTGCGCCCCGACCTTGGAGGCGATCGAGTCCACCCGGGCCGGGAAGCTCGACAGGAAGACCAGCTCCGAGACGGGCAGCATCGGACCGGCCGTCGCCAGGACTTCCTTCAACTGCTCCCGTGCGGTGCGCAGATCCTCCTTCGCACGCTCCACCTGCTTGCGCAGATCGCTCAGGTCCCCCGCGGAAGCGGAACCCGCCGAACCCTTCTCGTCCGTGGCCGGCGGCTTGGTGGCGGCGGAACCCGGCGGGGGCGCAGTGGACTTGCCGGCCCTGTCCACGGAACGCTGCGCGTCCTCCACGGCTCGCTCCGCCGAGGTCACGGCCTTCTGTGCGGTGGCCACCGCGGTCTTCCCGTCGGGCAGCGCGGGGCGTGCGTCGTAGCCGACGGAGGCGTAGAGCGCCGACAGGGCCGTCTTCGTACCCTCGCCGAAGTATCCCGCCCGGTCTGCGCCCACTCCGTGGCCCAACCCGGCGAGCGCCTTCTGCAGTTGGGCGACGTCGCCGCCCTCGGCGCCGGGCTTGAAGTCCCGGTACGCCGGCAGGGTGCCCCGTAGCGCGATGACCGGCCGTCCCGAGACCTCGAGCAGGACCTGGCCCTCCTTGACCTTGTCCCCCACATTGACCGGCAGCTTCGTGATGACGGAGCCGGCCGCGTCGGAACCTCCGCCGACAGGAGCCACGTCCACGGACTGCTCCGCGGTCACGGTCCCGCGCACGACCACCGAGGCCACCAGCACCCGTTGCTCCACGACGGCGGTCAGCACGCTCGGCGGCGGAGCCGCGGAATCCGCTGCGGCTTGCGCGGGCGACTTGATCACCTGGGCGACCGCCACCCCGACGCCGGACAGCAGCACGGATCCTGCCGCCACCCCGACAACCCACTTGCGCCGACGCGAGAGACCCGCGGACGGCGGCTGCTGCTCAGTCATCTAGAGGTTCCCCCGGAGGGCTTCGGAGGCGTTCTTCACGGACCGCTCGGTCTCTTTCCGGGCGTCCTGGAGAACTTCCTCCTTCTTCCCGATCATCGCCTTCTGGATCTCCGACTCCACGGCCACCCAGATACCGAGAAGGTTGGTGCGGTACTTGCACTGGATGTCGGCCTTGGCGGTCGCCAGCTCGTTGGGCGTCACGCCATCGGCGGCCAGTTCGTCGAAGGGCTGCAGCGGCGACTCGAACTTGTGCCCCGAATCGCCCATGCACTTCGACCAGGCGGCAATGGCCGTTTTGACCTGGTCGTCGTCCAGGGAGAACTTGAAGCTGGCCATGTTGATCTCGCGCGCCGCGGAATCGTCCAGCCCCTTCCCGATCTTCCTCTTCGCCTCGCCGGCACAGCCGCCCTTGGGTATTTCCTTGCCCCCGACCTTTTCGCCCTCGCTCACCTTGAGGAGCGGGTCGGAATCCCCGAGGAAGGTGCGGTTCGCCGCTTCGCTCATCTCCACTCCGGGAGCCTCCGGCGCTCCGCTGCCGTCGACAGGGAGTCCGTAGCCGTACTTGGAGGCGGATGCTTCATCGACGATTCCGTAGCGGCGCTGCCGGTTGGCGGCATTGTCGTCGCCCGCAGTCTTCGTTCCGGAGTCGGTCCACGCGTAGTCGAATCCGTACCGGGCCATGCAGTCCTTGGCGGCGAGGCGGGAAGCCTTGAGTATCTGCTTGCGCTCGTCCTGTGACGCCAGATAGGCCTCGATCGGCAGAGCGGGGACAGCGGCGGATTTGACGTCCGGGACGCTCTGCGGGACCGAGTAGCTGGGAGAATCCGGAGCGTCGCCCTCACGCGCAGACTTCGCACCGTCCTCAGTGGCGCTCGAGCAGCTCACCGCGAGGGCGACCAGCGCCAGCGCCAGCGGGAGGATCGTGCGGGAATACGTGCGAAGCCTACGGTTTTCCATTGAATCCACCTTTGGAGAAATTACGAGAAGAGATCGGGGCCGACCGACCACTGACAGCAGACGATCGACCCCACTCACTCATTTAGCACTCGCCGCACAGACGGTCCTGCGACGCGTTGTTGTTGAAGGTGTAGTTCAGGTTTCCGAAGTAGGTGCCCCAGCCGTACGGGTCCCACTGGTCCGCGGGACCGGACCAGCCGCTGTTGTAGTACACGCGGGTGCTCGTGTCGTTGTAGTTGTACACAAACTCCGCGTGGTTCTTCAGCAGGGTGCCGTATCCACCGAGGGTGCTGCCCTCTTCGAAGCGGTAGGGAAGGCATCCCTGCGAGGAACAGGCGTAGGGGTTGGCGGCATAGTTGTGAACCTTGCCGAAGATGCCCGTCTTCGAACCCTTGGCGTTCGCGTAGTAGTAGATGCACAGGGGGAAGTTGCCGTAACGGCCACACTTGTAAATGGTGCCGTCGGCCGAGTTGGCCGAACTGGGCGCCGCGCTCATGAACAGAGCAGCGACAACGAGTGCGAAGACAGCACTCAGCGACTTGAGGCGCACGATCTCTCCTTGTTGGTTACTGACGGATGTCAGTGGTTGACGTCGACCACGATGCGGTTCGGAGCCGTGAGCTTGAAGACCCGGTACGAGGAGTGGTTGCCCAGGGCCAGTCCGATGTGGAAAGCCCTGGCCTCGGGGTCGACGATGTCGGTAAGGCCCTGCCCCTTGAGGCTCGGGAAGCCGTACGTCTGGTAAGCCGGGCTGGTGTACACCTTGGTGAGGGTGCTGAAGTCGAACCCCGTCGCCGGCGACAGGTAGAGCTTCAGGTACTTCTGACCCGTGATCGGAACGACGTGCTCGTTCGTCTCGTCGCCACAGCACGTCAGCGGAGTCGTCTGCGTCGTCTCCGTCCACCCCGGGATGACGCCCTCGCCCAGGTCGATCACGAACCGGTCGAAGGTGGGATGCGTCGCGGCACGTACACCGAGAACGCAGATGCCCTGACAGTCCGGAGTCGCAGTGGTGGCGGCCTGAGCCTGCGGAGCGGTCACGCACATGGCAATCGCCATCGCCGCAGTTGCAACTGCGGCCTTGCCGAGGCGAGATATTGCAAAACGCATCGAATCACCCTTCCCGGGCGCACCCTTAAGCGGGTGAAACGGCTCGGATGGAGACGATCGGGCGCCCAAAATCGCCCGTTCCACCCGAAGCGCCCAGACCCCCGTGAGTGCGCAGCTTTCGCGAGTTGCCCATACCTGGCTCACCGAAGGGATTTTCGAACCCTTCGCGGCAACGCGATCATTAGAACATCATTACAATCCGACAAATAAGACAGTCCAGGACATGGAGATAGTCACAGTTGGGTAAAACGGACGGCCCCCACCGGCACCCGTGAAAGTGCGGACTCACCGCCCGATTAAGGGACTTACCGCCGCGGTCCGATAGGCGCGCACCACACCCGGCGAGCCTTCCGGGACCCCGCCGGCACGGGCCCCGCAGCACTGAGGGAGGGCGTACGGTTCGTCCATGCCGTCCAACGATTCCGCTCCGGTCGACAGCACCCCGTCCGGTCGCCCGGCCACCGTCTCCTCCTCCGTCTCCGCCAAGCGGGTGATCACCGGGGTTTCCCTGTGGTGGATGGCATCACCCGTCGCCTTCATCCTTTCCGCGGTCATCGGCCTCGGCTCGCGCGATCGCGATCCCTTCTGGGAAGGGGTCTCCGTCGTGCTGCTGTGGTCGGGCATCGGCGGCGTGGTGGTCGCCCCCGCCGTCGGGCTCCTGGCGGCCCTCCGCGTACCGCAGCGGCCGGCTCGTCGGCGCTTCGCGATCATGGGCGCGATATCCCTCCTCGTGTGCGTACTCGCCGTGCTCTTCTGGGAGTTCGCCATGGAGTGCGCGCCCGGCCAAGCCTGCTGACTTTTGCGGTCTCTGCCGTCAACCGGTTTTTTCGGGCCAACTTCCCCGCCAGTAGCTTTCTGGTCTGCCATGCGCATGATCCGGCCGTTAGGTTGATCGAACGCGACGCTGTCCCGCCTGGTGCCGGAGCGCGCGCCAACCAATGCCGGGGGGGCATTGAGGTCATGGGGGCCCATCGCCGAGCCGTGACGTGCCTCTGCCGCGACCAACAGGAGTTGCCGCATGGCCGACGAGATGGTGCTCAGAGCTCAGAAGTTCATCAACCTCACGTACCCCGGAATGCTGGGCATCGCTCCCCTCGCCGAGAACGGAGTCACCAGCTGGAACGTGATGTTCGCGCTGACCCGCGCCCTCCAGTACGAGCTCGGCATCGCGACCCTTTCGGACACGTTCGGCCCCACGACCCTGAACACCCTCCAGTCGAAGTACCCGGCCCTCAACGCCGGCACGGTGCCGTCCGCGAACTTCGCTCGGATCATCCAGTCCGGCCTGTACTGCAAGGGATACGACGGCGGCGACATCGACGGGAAGTACAACTCCCGGGTGTCGGCTTCCATCGCCAAGCTCAAGCTGGACATGGGGGTTGATTCCACCTTCCCCGGCGACTCCTTGGTGCCCAAGGTCTTCAAGGGCCTGCTCAACATGGACGCCTACGTCACCGTCAACGGTGGCTCGGAATCCATCCGTGCCGTGCAGCGATGGCTGAACGGGTCGTACCTGAACCGCCGGGACTTCAACATCATCCCGGCCGACGGCCACCACTCGCGCGACGTGGCCAAGTCCATGCTGTTCGCCGTGCAGTACGAGCTGGGCATGGCCGACGGTACGGCGAACGGCGTCTTCGGACCCGGCACCCAGAGCGGGTTGAAGAGCCATTCCGTCGCCACGGGCGACTCCGGCACGTGGGTGCGGCTGTTCTCGGCCGGCATGATCCTCAACCAGCGGCCCGTGGAGTTCACCTCCACCTTCACCAGCAGCCTCTCCTATGCCGTCAGCGCATTCCAGTCGTTCGCGATGCTTCCCGTCACCGGCACCGGGAACTTCTCGACCTGGGCTTCCCTTCTGGTCTCGTACGGCGATCAGTCCCGCAACGGCGAGGCCTGCGACGGCATCACCCTGATCACCCCGGCGCGGGCGGCCACGCTGAAGGCGAACGGCATCTCGTACGTGGGGCGCTACCTCACGAACCCCGTGCCGCCGGAGAACGACCAGGACCCCTTGCGCCACAAGGCGATCCAGCCCGGCGAACTGAAGACCATCGCCGACAGCGGCCTGCGCTGCTTCCCGATCTACCAGACGTTCGGCCGCAACGCCTCCAACTTCAGCTACCCCCAGGGACGTGCCGCCGGCCAGTCCGCCATCAACGCGGCACTGGACCACGGCTTCAAGACGGGGACGCGGATCTTCTTCGCCGTGGACTTCGATGCCCTCGACGCGGACGTCTCCAGCAACGTCCTGCCCCACTTCAAGGGCATCGTGGACGCGGTCGCCGACGACGGAAACCGGTTCGGCATCGGCGTCTACGGGCCGCGCAACGTCTGTACGCGCGTCGGCGAGGCCGGGCACGCCACGGCCTCGTTCGTCTCCGACATGTCGTCCGGATTCTCCGGCAACTTCGGCTACCCGCTGCCCGCGAACTGGGCCTACGACCAGATCGTCACCCGCACCATCGGCTCCGGCGACGGCGCGATCAACCTCGACGTCAACATCGCCTCGGGGCGCGACATCGGACAGGCCTCGTTCGACCCTCCCCGTACTCCCCTGCCGGACACCAACCTCGCCTCCAGCGTGATCTCGGCGATGCGCACGGACGTCGGCAAGTACATGGAGTCGATCGGCTTCCCCAATGACGGCGGCCTCAGGTCGCACACCCACGAGGAGTGCTTCCGGAGGGTCGTCCTCGAATGGGACACCGTCACCACCTACCTCGCCTACAAGTACAAGATGCGCAAGGCCCTCATCCAGACGACCGCCTACTGGGAGATGCGGCACATCGACCCGATCGACCTGTCCGTGGACGAGGTGGTCCGCGACACGTTCCTGACGACCGGTTACTTCAAGGACAGCTCCACCGGAATAGCCCAGCAGTTCGGCCTGACGGCCGCCCTGGCATGGAACTACGCCATCCAGAACGGCTACGAGACGGGTGAGATCCGCGACGTCACCAACTCCGAGACCAAGTACAACATCTGGAACAAGTGCCGCTTCGACGAACAGTTCGCCATGTCCACCGTCCCCCTGATCCACATCTGGAACGCGGGCGGGGCGCCGGGCAACGTGATCACGGAGAAGCCCCTGCGCCCCATCAGCCTGGACTACACGGAGAGCGAGATCTACCAGATCCTGCGCCGGTACCAGGGCCCCGAGGGCTCGGAGGCGACCGAACACGCAAAGCAGCGGACAGCCCTCTACCAGATCATGGAGAAGTACAACTCCATCTCCCGGAACGTCTGACGTGGCCGTGCGACCCACCATTGGTACGAGGATTCGAGGAGACGAAGAAGTGACCGTGGACATCTCTCGCCGCGCCGTCCTGCGACGCGCCGCCTTCGTGGCGGTCGGCGTCGCGGCCGCATCGCAGGCGCTGTCCCTTCCCGCCTTCGCGGCGGGCAAGACCCCGGATCCCGACAAGGTCCGCGAGGAGATCCGCAAGGCGCAAGAACGCAACAAGCGCGTCCTGACGGGCATCCCCTCGAAGAACGGCTGGGAGATGGAGAAGACCGCGGACGACCACGGTCACATCTACACCAGGCCGGTCCCCGGCACCCCGCTCGACGGCGTCCGGATGCGCATGGCCGACGTGGAGACCGTCCTGGTCCACGTGGTCACCCGCTTCCACTACGAGATCGACGCCCTGCGCGCGGGCGAGGTCGTCGGCTGGCGCAGCCCCGGCTCGGTGCGCAAGGGTCTGGCGGAGTCCAACCTGGCCTCCGGTACGGCGGTCCAGATCCGGCCCGGGTCCTATCCCTCCGGGGCTCGCGGCGGCTTCTTCCCCCTGGAGGAGCTGGTGATCCGGGACATCCTCGCCGACTGCGACGGTGTGGTGCGCTGGGGCGGTGACGACGCCAAGCCGGACGAGTCGCTGTTCTCCATCGACGTACCACCCGGCGACGATCGCCTCGCCAAGGCCGCGGCGAAGATCCGGGGCTGGAACCACACTCCCGGCAAGGGCTCGGGCGTCCTCGTGGACCCCCTCCAGCCCCAGCGCCGAGAAACGGCCAAACGGCTCGCCAGCCGGCAGTCCTGACACCATCCGCCGGTCCGCGCCCCGGATCAGACAGCGTCGGGCAGGCGGGTTGCACCAGCAACTCACACCCTTCCGCCGAGCCCCGACCTCCCCCGGAGGCCGGGGCTCGGCGCGTCGGGCGAAGTCGGGTCGAGAGGCCCGGTCGGACGGGACCTTTGGCCGCGGGAAGGCGGCCCGGAGGTGGGCTAGCTTGCCCGAGTGGGCATGTCGCGCGTGCGCCGGCGAGACCCCACCCCGAGAGAGAGGCGCCCGCATGACCGGCACCGAACACCGCGTCCTCCCGCTCCGCCTGGAGGCCGCGCCCGCGCCCCTGCCGGTGCGGGGCGTCTTCGTGTACCGCACCGAGCGGCCCTACGAGATCTCCCTCGACTTCGAGGGTGCCGGCATGCACATCGCCCGCTGGGTCTTCTCCCGGGAACTGCTGCTCGACGGCCAGGTCTGCGCCACCGGCGAGGGCGACATACAGGTGTGGCCGCGCTGGAGGGGCACCGAGCCGCGGGTCTTCTTCGCCTTCAGCAACGGCGAGCAGTCGTGCGTGGTGTCCGCCCGGGCCAAGGACGTACAGGCGCTGTGCCGCCGGATGACCGAGCTGGTGCCGCGCGGCCAGGAGCACCGGCACTACGACCTCGACGCCGAGCTGAGCGCCCTCCTGCCCAGCTGACCGGGGTGAACCCGGCGGGATCCTGCGAGACCCGGCAGACCGGGTGAACCCGTTGCAACCACGGCCGTACCGGGAGCGTCTTCACGGGTGACACCGTTCCCCGTCTCTCGGAATCGAGGGGACGCAATGAACCGTCCACGCCGCCGGCAGGCCACCGCACTGGGGTTGGGCGCACTGCTCACCGCCACCCTGGCCTTCGCCGCCCCGGCCTCCGCCGCAGCCACGACCGCCACCGCCACCACTACCACCGCCACCCCGCTCGTCGTCGATGCCCGCTGGGGCGGGCACTGCACGTACGACCGCGTGGTCATCGACCTGCAGGGATACATTCCCGAGGTCACCGTCACCCCCGTCCCGTCGCTGGTCTACGACGGGTCCGGCAAGCCCGTCCCGCTGGCCGGCCGGTACTTCCTGGAGATCCGCCTGCACCCCGCCGCCGGACACGACGACGCGGGCACCAACGTCTACCGCGGGCCCAAGCTCCTCAAGATCTACCTGCCCAAGCTGAAGGGCATCGCCCTGACCGGCGACTACGAGGGGTACGTCACCTTCGGGGCCGCCTTCGACACCAAGCCCGCCTACACCTCCTTCAAGCTGCACGCCCCGGAGCGCTTCGTCCTGGACGTCGCGCACCCGAACGTCTGCTGAGCACCCGCCGGCGGGAGGTCGGGCCCGTCTACCGGTGCTCGGGATTCGGGAAGTCGAAGCGGCAGCCCGCGTCCCACGAGGAGCGCTGGTTGCCGTGCGCCGGCATCCCGCCGGACCGCTTGAGCAGGGCGGCCAGGTGCATGAGGTTCCAGCTCATGAAGGCCGTGTTCCGGTTGGTGAAGTCGTTCTCCGGGCCGCCGGAGCCGGGGTCCAGGTACGAGGGCCCGGGTCCGGCTTCGCCGATCCATCCGGCGTCGGCCTGCGGGGGGATCGCGTAGCCGAGGTGCTGGAGGCTGTAGAGGATGTTCATGGCGCAGTGTTTGACGCCGTCCTCGTTGCCGGTGATCAGCGCCCCGCCCACGCGCCCGTAATAGGCGTACTGGCCCTGCTCGTTCAGGATCGAGGAGCAGGCGTAGAGCCGCTCGATGACCTGCTTCATCACCGAGCTGTTGTCCCCGAGCCAGATCGGGCCGCACAGCACGAGGATGTCGGCGTCCATGATCTGGCTGTAGAGCACCGGCCACTGATCGCTCTCCCAGCCGTGGTCGGTCATGTCCGGCCAGACTCCGGTGGCGATGTCGTGGTCGACGGCCCGGATGAGCGAGGTCCGGGCCCCGGCCGCCTCCATCACCGCGCGGCTCTTGTCGATCAGGCCCTCGGTGTTGCTGGGCTCGGGCGATCGCCTGAGCGTGCAGTTGACGTACACGGCGGTCAGGTCGGAGTAGTCGAAGGCGGGCGCGGCATCGGATTCGGCGGTCACCCCACCAGCCTGACCCCCGCCGGACGGGCCCGCCAGCGGACCGCACCCGTCCGGGTGCGGAACCGTGCGGAGGCTCGGGGTGACCATGGCCCGTCGGGCCGCTCCTCACGGAACTCCCTCTTCGATCAGCGCAATTGGGGTGAAGGGTCGGCCGACCGACGCGGAGAGTCGCCATAAATCGGAATCCGGCCACCTGTCGGCGCAATGGGGGCGGGTTGTTACCGCTCCGCGCGGCCGACTAGGGTCAGCGAGCCTTGGTGTTCGGGAAACCGGTGGGAAACCGGTGCGGCCCTCGCCACTGTGATCGGGAAGTCCGGCTCCACTCCTGCGGGAAAGCCACTGGGCTGCGCGGGAGGTTCCGCGCTGCCCGGGAAGGCGGAGCATGGACGTCAACCCGTGAGCCAGGAGACCGGCCGGGGCGCGTTGTCCATCCACGAGGTGCTGGAGAGGTCTCCCTACCCATGCATATAGCCGAGGGGTTCCTGCCCCCTTTGCACGCGGTCGCCTGGGGCGCCGCGTCCGCCCCCTTCGTCGTCCACGGCGTCCGCTCGCTCACCCGCGAGGTGAAGGCCAACCCGGAGAGCACCCTGCTGCTCGGTGCGTCCGGGGCCTTCACGTTCGTCCTGTCCGCCCTGAAGATCCCCTCCGTGACGGGCAGTTGCTCGCACCCCACGGGCACCGGGCTCGGGGCGATCCTGTTCCGGCCGCCGATCATGGCGGTGCTCGGCACGATCACCCTGCTGTTCCAGGCCCTGCTGCTGGCGCACGGCGGGCTCACCACCCTCGGCGCCAACGTCTTCTCGATGGCCATCGCCGGCCCGTGGGCGGGCTACGCCGTCTACCGGCTCCTGCGGAAGTTCGAACTCCCGCTGATGGTGACCGTGTTCTTCGGCGCCTTCTTCGCCGATCTGATCACCTACTGCGTCACCAGCGTGCAGCTCGCCCTGGCCTTCCCGGACCCGGCCTCCGGGTTCGCGGGCTCGCTCGCGAAGTTCGGGGGGATCTTCGCGGTCACGCAGATCCCGCTGGCGGTGAGCGAGGGGCTGCTGACCGTCCTCGTGATGCGGCTGCTGATGGCGTCGAGCAAGTCGGACCTGGTCCGGCTCGGTGTTGCGAAGCTGACGGGCACCCGTACCGGAGAGAAGGCGGCGGCGTGATGAGCGGGATGTCCAAGAACGCGAAGATCAACACCCTGCTGCTGCTCCTGGTGGCGGCGCTGGCCGTGCTGCCGATCGCCCTGGGGCTGGGCGATGGCAAGGAGGAGCCCTTCGCGGGCGCCGACGGGCAGGCGGAGGCGGCGATCACCGAGCTGAAGCCGGATTACGAGCCCTGGTTCTCCCCTCTGTACGAGCCCCCCTCGGCCGAGATCGAGTCCGCGCTGTTCGCCTTGCAGGCGGCCCTGGGGGCGGGCGTGCTCGCGTACTACTTCGGCGTCCGCAAGGGCCGCCGCCAAGGGGCGGCCGCCGCCGCTGCCGCCACCGCCCCGGAGGCCTAGGCGGTGCTGCCGATCGACGTGGCCGCGCACAGCAGTCGCTGGCGCGGCCGGCACCCGCTGGAGAAGGCCCTGCTCGGGATCGGGCTGACGGTCACCGCCGTGTGCCTGCCGCCCTGGCCGGGCGGGCCCCTGGTGGCCGCCGCCACCCTCGCCGTGCTGCTCGGCCCGGCCGGGGTGGCCGGCCGGCAGCTCTGGCGGGCCTTCCGGATCCCGCTCGGCTTCTGCTTCACCGGGGCGCTGCCCCTGCTGTTCGCGGTCGGCGGCCCGGCAGGGCCGGTGTCCCTGGCCCCCGACGGCCCCCGGCTCGCCGCCGAACTGCTGCTGCGCACCTCGGCGGCCTCGCTCGGGCTGCTGCTGTTCGCCTTCACCACCCCGGTCTCCGACGTACTGCCCCGGCTGGTGCGGGCCGGGGTGCCGGCCCCCGTGGTGGACGTGGCCCTGGTCATGTACCGGATCGGCTTCCTGCTGCTGGACTCCATGGCCCAGGTCCGCCGGGCCCAGGCGGCCCGGCTCGGGCACACCGGCCGGGCGGCGGTGTGGCGTTCCCTGGCCGGACTGGCCGCCACCTCCTTCGTACGGGCCTTCGACCGTGCGGCCAAGCTCCAGGCCGGTCTGGCCGGACGCGGCTACGACGGCGCGCTGCGGGTCCTCGTACCGGAGGCGGCCCTGTCGTGGCGCTTCCTGGCGGCCACCGCCGGCCTGCTGGCGGCCCTGATCACCCTGACCCTCACCCTGAAGGGGCTCTACCTGTGAACCCGTCGCTGCCCCTCTCCTCCCACCCGCCGGTGGTGGAACTGTCCGGCGCGGGCTACGCCTACGAGGACGGCCCGGCGGTCCTGACCGGCGTCGACTTCGCCATCGCGCCGGGCCGGGCGCTGGCCCTGCTGGGCCGCAACGGCAGCGGCAAGACCACGCTGATGCGGCTGCTGAGCGGCGGCCTGCGGCCCGGCGCGGGATCGCTGTGGCTGGACGGCACGGAGGTCTCGTACGACCGGGCCGGACTGACCCGGCTGCGCACGTCCGTCCAGCTGGTGGTGCAGGACCCCGACGACCAGCTGTTCGCGGCCTCGGTCGAACAGGACGTGTCCTTCGGCCCGATGAACCTGGGGCTGCCCGCTCCGGAGGTCCGCGCCCGCGTGGACTCGGCCCTCGCCGCCCTGGACATCACCCGGCTCCGGGACCGCCCCACCCACCTGCTCTCCTACGGCCAGCGCAAGCGCGCGGCGATCGCGGGGGCGGTGGCGATGGCTCCGCGGGTGCTGATCCTGGACGAGCCGACGGCCGGCCTGGACCCGGACGGCCAGGAGCGGCTCCTCGGCGTCCTCGCGGGACTGCGCGCCTCCGGCACGACGGTGGTCATGGCCACCCACGACGTGGACCTGGCGGTCCGCTGGGCCGACGACGCGGCGATCCTGACCCCGGCGGGCATCCGCTTCGGCCCGGCCGAACCCCTCCTCTCGGAGCCGTCCCTCCTGACCGCGGCGGGCCTGCGCCCGGCCTGGTCCCCGGCGGTGACCGCGCTGATGCGGGCCCACGGACTGCTGGCGGCGGACGCCCCCGGGCCCCGCAATCCGGAGGCGCTGGCCGCCTGGCAGTAGGTAGGTTCGCGGTTCGTGATGATGATCGAGACATCGAGCGAGCCACTGTCCCTCCGGTGGGACGGCGAAGAACTGGTCGACGCGGTCGGCGGGTTCCGCCGCTGGACCCCGGACGGGGCCGAGCACTCCAGCGGGTTGCGGTACCCGTACGAGTTCGACAGGGCCGCACACTCGCCCTCCGGCCGCTGGACGGCGATCTACACAGAGCGCGGCACGAAGGCCCTGCTCCTAGACGGCGAGCGGATCGCGCGCGAGCTGAACCGCAGCTACTACCAGGCCGAGGCCTACGACTACCCGATCGTGCTCGGCACGCTGCCGGACGGCCGCGACGTGCTGGTGCACTGCCCGGACGAGTACAACGTCCTACAGATCGAGGACGCGGCCACCGGCGAACGGCTCACGGCAGCGGCCCGCGAGCCCCGGGACTTCTTCCATTCCCGACTCGCCGTGAGTCCGGACGGACGGCGCCTGCTCTCCGCCGGCTGGGTGTGGAGCCCGGTCGGCCTCGCGAGCGCGTACGAACTGCAGGAGGCACTGACGGACTCCTCGGTCCTCGACCGGGAAGGGGCGCCGGGGAACATGGCGCTGGACGCCGAGGTGGCCTCGGCCTGCTGGCTCGACACGGACCGGTTGGTGGTGGCGGCGACCGCCGAGGACCTGGGCGACGGCGAGGAGCGCCGGGCGCTGCGCACGGGCGAGCTGGGCGTCTGGTCCTGTGCCCAGGGGCGCTGGACGCACCGCAGCGGCGGTGGCGACTGGGGAACCGTCGTCCCGTGCGGCGGGAGCCGCGTCATGTCCCTGTACGGTCACCCGCGGTTGGTCGAAGCCACTGACGGCACCGTCCTCGCACAGTGGCCCGACGTGGCGGTCTCCCGACGGGACGGGGCGTACGGGGTCACCCACGTCCCTTCGCCCGTGACGGCCCTGCACCCCGACGGGACCCGGCTGGCCGTGGCTACGCACCGGGGGATCGCGATCCTAGAATTCCCGGGGCTGCCGCAAACCTAGGATGGCCGCATGTCGCTCCCGCACGCCATCCTCACCGCCCTGCTCGAGAAGCCCTCGTCGGGGCTGGAGCTGACGCGGCGGTTCGACAAGTCGATCGGGTACTTCTGGTCCGCGACGCACCAGCAGATCTACCGCGAGCTCGGCCGGCTGGAGGAGTCCGGGCTGATCCGGGCGCTGCCCAGCGAGGGTCCCGTGCGCGGGCAGAAGAAGGAGTACGAGGTGCTGCCCGCCGGGAGCGGGGAGCTGGCGCGGTGGGTCGGGGAGCGTCAGGATCCCAAGCCGGTGAGGGATCCGCTGTTGCTGCGGATCCGGGCGGCCGCGGTGGTCGGGCCGCAGGGGCTGGCCGCGGAGCTGCGGCGGCATCTGGAGCTGCACCGGGCCCAGTTGGCCGTGTACGAGGGCATCGAGGAGAAGGACTTCCCGGCCGGCCGGGACTCCGACGAGGACCGGCTGCGGCGTGTCGTGCTGCACGCGGGAACCGGGTTGGAGACGTTCTGGCTGCGCTGGCTGGAGGAGGCCCTCGCCGAGGTGGAGGGCATGGCCGGCGGGCAGCGGCAGGCCTGACGCGCACCCCCGGCCCGGCAGGGGCCAGGGGGCGGCGCGGGTGCTTACTTGTCCAGGGAGGCCCAGAACTCGTCGAAGCTCAGCAGGCCGTCCTCGTTCGAGTCCTTGGCGGCGATCACGGCCTCCGCGACCGGGCCGGTGACGAACGGGTCGCCCATCTCCGCCATCGCCCGACGGAACTCGTCGGCCGTCACGAAGCCGTCACCGTTCACGTCGAACTTGCCGAACGTCGTCCGTGCGCTCTCGATGTCCGCCACTGGGTCCACCCCTTCTTGGTGCTTGTTGACCGGCTCAGGGTAGCGGCACGCCCGGCCCCCTCACGCCCCGGGTCCCGTTCGAGCGGCAGATAGAAATTCAATTACTCTTCCGTAGTGCGGAAGCGATAATTCCAGCCAACAATTCAAGCCCCCACTTGTCACGCTCCGGGATCACCGCATAACGTAGCGACATTGCCGCCACACCGGGAGCGCAGGGCTCCCAGGGACAAGCGGCAACAAGGGCGATCACACAGGTGACGATCACAGCTGACGCATCATTCGAAGTTCTGCCCTTCACCCGTACTTGCCACCACATCTGGGAAGACGGCGACCATGTGCTCATCGGAGTGAGTCCCGGCAACAGCTACTTCAGCTCCGAGCGCATATCCAGCCTCACCCGATGGGCCACGACCCGCTTCGCACAGGTCGACTTCGTCTACGCAGACCTCCACGTGGACGGGATGTTCGCCGCCTTCGGCTACACCCGGGAACACGCAGAGAAGCGCGCGACGAAGGAAATCAAGGCAGTCCGGCGGAGGATTCTCAAGGGCGTGGAGGAATCAGGACCTCCGAACGCCGAGATCCGAGTGAGGGCACTTTCGGAGTTCCAGACGAACCCCGTCTACCAACTTCTGCACCGACGCGTACTCCATTTCCTGGAGACCGACGACGAATTCCGCAAGGGCTGCGAGGAAATGGCCCTGCACTTTGTCGGCTCCAAGTTGCCGGAAGGTGAATCCATCACCGACGCACAGTTGCAGGTGTGTTTCGATTACATGGCGGCCGAGCTGCCGTTCTTCATCGACACCCCGAGCATTCTCGACGTGCCGTCCTCCGTGGCGGCCTACCACGTCAAGATGCCGATGACCGACGTCCTCTTTGCGCGCGGTGGGGGACTCCGCGCGACGAGGAACCAGGCATACGCCGTGGTACGACCCGAGGCGGCCGAAAACGCTCAGAGCGACCCGAACCACCCGATCACGCACACGCACACCGCACCAACCGAAGGGACCGTCGATGAGCGTCGAGCAGCTTGAGGGCACCGGACGGACCACCGGGCCCCTCATCGACTTCCCGCTCTCGCGGCGCGGTGACGTGCTCCCCGAGGAGTGCACCTGGCTGCGCGAGAAGGCGCCGGTCGCGCAGGTCCGCACCCTCACCGGGGACCCGGCCTGGCTGGTGAGCAGCTACGCGCTGGCCAAGCAGGTGCTGGAGGACGAGCGCTTCAGCCTGAAGGACACGGCCAATGCCGGCGTCCCGCGGCAGTACGCACTGACGATCCCGCCCGAGGTCGTCAACAACATGGGCAACATCAACAGCGCCGGACTGCGCAACGCGGTCATGAAGGCGCTCAACCCGCGCCAGAAGGGCCTGCAGGACTGGCTGCGCGCGAAGGCCGGCGAGCTCATCGACCAGCTCGTCGCCGAAGGGGGGCCCGCCGACCTGCGGGCCGGGTTCGCCGACCCCTTCTCCGCGGCCATGCACTGCCAGGTGCTGGGCGTGCCGTTCGAAGACTGGCGGCGGCTGATGTCGGGGCTGGACGTCGCGTTCATGACCGCTCGCGAGCCGTTCGCCGACTCCGCGCTCAACTGGTACAAGGACGTCGGCTACTTCGAGGAGCAGTTGAAGGCGCAGCTGGCGCTGCCTGCCGAGGAGCGTACGGGGCTCCTCGGCAAGTTCGCCGAGCTGAAGGAACTGGACCCGGAGTCGGCGCACCTCACCGACGACATGTTCGCCACCGTCGCCGTCTCGCTCTTCGGGGCCGGCGCCGTCTCCACCTCCGCGTTCCTGACCCTGGCCGTCCTGGCGCTGCTGCAGAAGCCCGAGCTCATCGGGTACCTGCGCAAGCACCCGGAGCGCATGGGCAAGGCCGTGGACGAGCTGCTCCGCTGGAACCTGTCCGTCGGCGACGGCCTGCCGCGCATCGCGATGGCGGACATCCAGGTCGGGGACGTGCTGGTCAAGGAGGGCGAGCTGGTCCTCGTCCTGCTGGAGGGGGCCAACTTCGACCCGGAGGCCTTCGAGAACCCCGACGAACTGGACCTGGAGCGCGAGAGCTCCAACGCCAACCTCGCCTTCGGCGCCGGCCGGCACTTCTGCCCGGCTTCCGCGCTGGGCCGGGCACACGCCGAGATCGCGCTGGAGGTGCTGGTCGAGCGGCTGCCCGAGCTGCGTCTCGCGGTGCCGGCGGAGAACCTCGTATGGCGGACCGGCTTCATCAAGCGGCTTCCCGAGCGGCTCCCCGTCGCCTGGTGAGGAGGCGTCGGTGAGCCGTTGAGAGTGCCCCGGGAGCTGTGCGAGCTCCCGGGGCACGCCCGTTTCCTGCGCGCTCACGTCATGCGCGCTGCCCGCCCGTGCGCCCGCCTCGTCTCCTACCGGAAGATGCCGGTGTGGCCGAGGGAGTAGCGGCCGGGCTGCGGATAGACGGCGAGGCCGTGCGGTCCGCCGCCCACCGGGATCTTGGCGAGCTGCTTGCCGGTGGTGGTGTCGATGGCGTAGACCTCGGAGTTGTAACGGCCCGAGAGCCACAGCACCTTGCCGTCGGCGGAGACGCCGCCCATGTCGGGGCTGCCGCCGTCGGGCAGCTCCCACTTCTTCGTCAGCTTGTTCTGGGTGAAGTCGAAGACGGAGACGGACCCTTCGCCCCGGTTGGAGACGTACATCTCCTTGGAGTCGCGGCTGACGTACAGGCCGTGGCAGCCCTTTCCGGTGGGCAGCAGCTTGGGGGTCTCGAACTTGTCGCCGCCGAGCACCCACATGCCGTGCGCCATCATGTCCGCGACGTAGAAGGTCTTTCCGTCCGGCGAGACCTTGACGTCCTGCGGCATCGCGCCCTCGAACGGCAGTTTCTGCTGGCCGACGACCTCCATCTTCTCGGTGTCGACCTTGAGCAGTTCACCGGAGAACTCGCAGCTCACGATGAAGTAGCGGCCGTCCGCGGAGAAGTCCGCGTGATTGACGCCGAAACAGGTCACCGGGACGGTTTTCACGCGGTCCATCGTGTGCGGATCGCGGAAGACCAGTTCCTTGTCCATCGAGGCCATGACCACCGCGTACTTGCCGTTGGGCGTGAAGTACAGGTTGTACGGGTCGTGCACCTCGACGGGCTTGCCGGCCTCGCCGGTGGCCGGGTTGATCGGGGTGAGCGTGTGGCCCCGGTTGTTGTTGACCCAGAGGGTCTTCATGTCCCAGGAGGGGACCACGTGCTGGGGCTGGATGCCGACGGGGATGGTGTCGATGACCTTGTACGTGACCGGGTCGATGACGGACACCGTGTTGGAGGAGGTGTTCGGCACGTAGACGCGGGACGGGAAGTCCTTGACCACCGGGGAGAGCTTGTTCGGCCGGTCGGCGGCGTAGACGTCGTTCGGGTCGAGGAGCGGCGGCATTCCGGCCAGGCCCGGCGGCGCCGCCGGCACGACCTTGGCGGGCGCGGCGGGCCCCTTCGTGCCGAGGGCCTCGGCGGGTCCCTTGTCGGCCGCTCCGCAGCCGGCGAGGGCGGCGAGGACCAGACCGGCCAGCAACGCGGTGGCCTTCCGGGGAAGGCGGGTGGTCGTCATGGGGTCAGCAGCTCCGTGGTGGTCACCGCGCGCAGTTTGCGGCGTGCGAGTTCTTCGAGGAGGGGTGGCATCGCGTCGACCGTGTCCGCGTAGCCGAAGTGCAGGCTCACCACCGATCCGCCTTGGATCGGGCCGATGACGGTGCGGATGACGGCCGCCGCACCGGGCGAGGTGAAGTCGAGGGAGTCCACGTCGTACGAGAGGACGTGCGGGTAGCCCGCCCGCTGGGCCAGCTTTCGGACCAGTGGGGTGGCGTACTGCGTCTGGGACGGGCGGAACCAGGTGCCGATGGATCCGGTCAGCCGTTTGAGCCGGTCGGCGCAGCCGGTGATCTCGGCGTACGCCTGCTCCTCGGGCATGGTGTTGATCGCGAGGTGGCGCTGGGTGTGGTTGCCGAGCTCGTGGCCGCCGTCCAGGATCCGGCGGGCCATCTCCGGGTGGGCGTCGAGCCAGGCGCCGATGGCCAGGACGGTGACCCGCGCGCCCGCCCGCTCCGCCTCGGCGAGCACCGCCTTGGCGATGGCGGGGTCGCCGTTGCCGTGGAAGGTGAGCGCGACGCCGGGCCGGCCGCGGGGACCGTGCCCGATCTCCACGGGCTGACCGGCGAACCGGCGCGGGGCGGGGGCCGCCTTGGCCCGGACCGCCGGTTTGTCCGGGGCGGGCTTCGCCGGGACGGCGGGGCCCGGCGGGGCCGTCCCGGAAACGGACGGCCCGGCAGGGGTGCGGGCACCCGTGCCACAGGCGGCGGTGAGGGCGCCGGCGGCGACCGCCGCGCCGGCACGGAGAGCGGATCGGCGGTCCGGGTAGCAGAGCACCCGCCCATTTAAGGGGTGGATGCCCGTGTAGGTATTGATTGACCCAATTCGGGACCTTCGGCCGAACCGGTGCCACCCGGCGACTGTCCGCTATGTGATCAACGATTCACCCAGAGCGGTCGATATTTATTCAATGATTACGAGGCCCGTGGTCCATCTCACCTAAGATTTAGGTAGAAAGTCTTAGGATATGCACACTTATGTCCAACTTGGGACTTTTGGCATTTGGTCCCTCTTCTGCCATAGTCGGAACCACGGCTTCCCGTTGACCCGAGCGAAGTCCCTGCCGAGGATCACACCCCCTTCGATCCTCGGCACACCCATGAAACCCCCGCAGCGCCCCACAACGGCGACAGGGGGTTTCTGGCGTTCCGGGGGTCGGTCCGCTCAGCGGTCGGCCACCCGCATCTCGAACCAGGTGATCTTTCCGCGCGGCAGCAGGTCCGCGCCCCAGCGGTCCGAGAGCTTGTCCACGAGGAAGAGCCCCCGGCCGGTGGTGTCCATCTCGTGCACCGGCATCAGGCAGGGCAGTCCGCGCGAGGGATCGCGCACCTCCACGCGGATCCAGCCGCGCCGCCTGAGCATCCGTAAACCGAAGGAGCGGGCCCCCGTGTGCCGGACGGCGTTGCCCACGAGCTCCGAGACCAGCAGGACCGTGTGCTCGGCGATCTGCGGCGAGAGCCCCCACAGGCGTACGACCACGCACTGCGTGAGCCGGCGGGCCGTGCCGGCCGACTCGGGCATCGAGGGCAGCGTCACTTCCGCCTCGGCCGGGTTTCCGTACAACTCCAGCGCTTTGAGGCCCAGTTCGTCCTCCATGGCCGCAGTGAGCCGTACGGCGGAAGCGCTACTGCGCTGCCGCGGCTGTTCCACACCCTCCAGACCCGCCATGCACCCATCATGGAGGGCCGGTACGGCCGTTCGGGCCGTTCCGCAGGAAAAGACCCCCCGGGATCGTGGACTCCGAGGGGCCGTACTGGCATATGCAAGCGGCAACCCGGAGGCCGCCGTACACCCTTGACCTGCGGTGACGCACCGCGCAACGATGGTCACCCAGAGTGGATCAATGATTCGCCTTAAGGCTGCCTTAAGGCCCTGCTAATCCACCCACAGGGATGATCTACGAGTCTGACGAGAGCTACGAGAACTTCGCCTTGCCCGGCCCCTCCTCGACGAAGCTGCGCATCCCGCGCTCGCGGTCCTCGGTGGCGAACAGGCCCGCGAACCAGCCCCGTTCGATGGTCAGCCCGGTGTCGATGTCGGTCTCCAGCCCCGCGTCCACGCACTCCTTGGCGGCGCGCAGCGCGAGGGCCGGGCCCTGCGCCAGCTTCGCGGCCCACGCGTACGCCTGCTCGTAGACCTCGGCGGCCGGGACGATGCGGTCCACGAGGCCGAGGGTCAGCGCCTCGTCGGCCTTGACCATGCGGCCGGTGAAGATGAGGTCCTTGGCCTTGGAGGGGCCGATCAGCCGGGACAGCCGCTGGGTGCCGCCCGCGCCGGGGATCAGCCCGAGCAGGATCTCGGGCTGGCCGAGTTTCGCGTTGTCGGCGGCGATCCGGTAGTCCGCGCACAGGGCCAGCTCGCAGCCGCCGCCCAGGGCGTAACCGGTGACGGCCGCGACCACGGGCTTGGGGATCCGGGCCACGGCGGTGAAGGCGTCCTGCAGTCCGCGGGACCGGGCGACCATGGCCGCGTGGTCCATCGTCTGCATCTCCTTGATGTCCGCGCCGGCCGCGAACACCTTCTCGCCGCCGTAGATGACGACCGTACGGACGTCGGCCCGGTCGGTCGCCTCGACGGCGAGCTCGCGCAGCCGGTCCTGGGTGGCGATGTCCAGGGCGTTCATGGGCGGCCGGTCCAGCCGGATGACGCCGACGCCTTCGGAGACTTCGAGAGAGATGGTCATACGGGAAGGTTAGCGCCGGTTAACGCAAGGTGGCCCGGTGCTGTGGGTCACAGCACCGGGCCACCCGACTACGTACCGACCGGGGTTACTTGATCCACTCCGCCCAGTCCATGTTCCAGCCGTTGAGGCCGTTGTCGGGGGCGACGATCTTGTCCTTGGAGTTCTTCACGATGACCACGTCGCCGATCAGCGACTCGTTGAAGAACCAGGCGGCGGGCTGGCTGCCGTCACCGGCGCCGCGGACGTCCTTGAGGCCCACGCAGCCGTGACTGACGTTCTCGGAGCCGAACGTGCCCGAGGAGGCCCAGTAGTTGCCGTGGACGAAGGTGCCGGAGGTGGTCAGCCGCATCGCGTGCGGGACGTCGGAGATGTCGTACTCCCCGCCGAAGCCGACGGTGGCGCCGTTCATCCGGGTCACCTTGTACTTCTCGCTGATGACCATCTGCCCGTTGTACGTGGTGTTCGCGGGGGCACCGGCGGTGATCGGGATGTTCTTGATCTCCGCGCCGTCGCGGACCACGCTCATCTGGTGCTCGGCGGCGTCGACCGTGGTGACCTGGGAGCGACCGACCTTGAAGGTGACCGTACGGGTCTGCTTGCCGTAGACCCCCGGGCGGCCTTCGACTCCGTCGAGCGCGAGCTTCAGGGTGACCGTGGTGCCCGCGGCCCAGTACTTCTCGGGGCGGAAGTCCAGGCGGTCGTTGCCGAACCAGTGGCCCTCGACCGGGACGGCCGGCTCGGCGGTCACCGTGATGGCCTTCTCGACGGCCTCGGGGTTGGTGATGCCGCGGGAGAAGTTGATCGAGACCGGCATGCCCACGCCGACCGTCGACCCGTCTTCGGGCGTGTACTGGCCGATGAAGGTGTTGGCGGGCGTGAGGGTGGTGAAGGTGGTGTCCTTCGCGGACTCGCGGCCGGCCTCGTCCTTGGCCACCGCGTGCACCTTGTACTCGGTGGCGGAGGCGAGGTTGCGGGCGGGCTCCCAGCTCGCGCCGTCCTCGGCGAGCTTGCCCTCCACCGCGTTGCCCTTCGTGTCGGCGACCGTCACCGTGGTGAGCTTGCCGCCGGTGCTGGTTATCTTGAGGATGCCGCTGGTCGCGACCTCCTTGGCCCCGTCGTCCGGCTTGACGCTCACGACGGCCTTCGACGCCTCGGTACCGGTCGTGCCGGTACCCCCGTCTCCGCCACCGCTCCCGCCGGCGCCGCCCCCGTTGCCCCCACCGCTGCACGCGCTGGTGAACAGCAGGGCCGCGCCCAGCAGGAGGGCCGGCAGGCCTGTGCGGGCGCGGCCGCGTATCGGCTGCAGGTTCACTCTCGTTCTCCCCATGTCCCCCGCGCGCGGACAGTCGCGCGCTTATCGCCAGGAAATCACATGGGGGATCACGAGACAGTACGGTCGTGTCACCGTTCCGTCCCAAGAGTGGCCCGCGCGCGGGGAGTCGGCCCTCCGCGCCGGGAGTCAGCCCTCCGTGCCGGGCTTGGTGCCCCAGACGTAGACGGCGTCGCCCTCGGTGAGCAGGTCCCACAGGCGCCGCGCGGCGGGAACGGTGAGGTTGACGCAGCCGGCCGAGCCGCCGTGGGCGTACAGGTTGCCGGGGCGGCCGTGCAGGGCCTGGCCCTCGTCGAAGAACTGGGCGTAGGGCATCGGGGAGTCGGCGTAGAGCGTGGACACGTGGTCCTCGCTGCGCCAGTAGATCTCGTGCCAGCCGGGACGGGTCTCCTCGTCGTCGCGTCCGGTGCGGACGGGCACGGGCGGGAAGACCACCGTGCGGCCGCGCTGCACCCACAGGATCTGGCGCTCCAGGTCCACGCAGGTCACCCGGTGCGAACGGACCGGGCAGTCGCCGGCGACGTTGGGGTTCTTACGGGCGGCGACCGCGACCATGGTCCGGAAGGTGACCAGCCCGGCGTAGCCGTTGGCGGGCCGGATCCCGTTGGCCCGCTGGAAGGTGCGGATCGCCTCGCAGTCCCCGGCGTCCTGCGTCCCGTCGGCCTTGCGGCCCACGTGGCCTTCCAGCTCGCGCTGGTAGGGCCCGGTCCCGGCGGTGCAGGTTTCCGCGGCCGGGGACGGGGCCGGAGACGGGGCTGCGGCCTGGGCTGCGTCCGGGGACGACGGGGCCGGGGACGACGGGGCCGGGGACGGGGCCGCCATTGCTGCGGGCGGCGGGGCGAGGGCGGCCGCCGCGAGGATCGCGGCCGTTGCGGCCGCCCTGCCGATCGCACCGATCGCGCCTGCCACGTCCCCTGTGGTCATACGGGCCTCCTCGCGCCCGCCGGCCGGGCCGTCGGCTCCGAGCCAACCGGATCCGCCCGACCCCGGCGCGCCGGGTGGGCCGGCAGGGTCACCGGCCCACCCGGGCGGCCTATGCGCGCGGCCGCTTCGAATCCTTGCCCTTGCCGCCCTTGTCCTTGTCCTTGCCCTTGCCGCCCTTGCCGTGGTCGGCGCGCTTGTTCTCCAGGGTGACCACCAGGCGGTGGTCCGGGGTGTTCTCGTCCAGGTGGAGCGGACCCGTGACCCGGTTGCGCGGGAGGGCGTAGCCCTCCGGTACGGCCGTTTCGACCACGTAGTACCAGCCCTCCTCCAGGCCCGGGAACGCGCACTCCCCGGCCCGGTCGGTCGCGCAGCCCGCCGTCACCTTGCGGTCGGGGTTGATGCCGCGCGTCTGGAGGCCGCTGGTGCTGTTGGTCTCCTTCCACACCTCGAAGACCGCCCCGCGCAGCGGGCGCTTCGTCTTCGCGTCCTTCTTCAGGACCTCGATCGACCCCTCGTAGCCGGGGTCCTCGGTCCGCTCGTCCGTGACGCCGACGACGAGGCCCGTCGTCGCGTGGCCCGCGTCGAGGTCGAACGGCGTGACCGGGTCCGCCGGCAGGTCGTAGCCGGCCGGTGCCTGCGTCTCCCGCCAGTAGTACCGCTCGCCGACCGGGAGCTGGACCGTGCAGCTTCCCTGCGCGTCGGTGGTGCAGGACCCGGCGAGCTGCTCGTCGGGGCGCGTTCCGTCGGTCTGCAGGCCCGTACGGTCGTTGGCCTCGCGCCACAGCTCGAAGCGGGCGCCGGACAGCAGCGCCCCGCCGTCCGCGTCGGACTTGCGCAGCACCACCTGGGCACTGCCGGGAAGCTTCGCGTTGCTCATGCTCGCGCTCGCGCCGGCGGCGGCGTTCCGCTCCGTCAGCGTCAGTTCGACGACGGGGTTCTCCGCGAGCCGGTAGCCGTCCGGAGCCTGCGTCTCGCGCCAGTAGTACGTGCCGAGGGGGACGGTGCGGGAGCAGATGCCGCTCGCCGGCGTCACGCAGTCGTCGACCTTGGTGTCCCCGCCGGGGCTCGTGAACTGGGCTCCCGGGGTGCCGTTGGTCTCATGCCACAACTCGTACGTGGCCCCGGCCAGCGGGTTGTCCGCGTCGTCCTGCTTGGTGACGGAGACGTTGCCCGTGACCGGGCCCGGGGGCTGGTTCCCGCAGTCCGGCAGGTCGCCGTCGAAGGGGTACGCGTGGAACTCCTGGCCGCCGCCCGCGGTGCTGGTGTGGACGAGCTCGCCGGTGGTGAAGAAGCGGCCGTTGGTCCCGGGCAGGGTGACGGTGGTGCGCGAGGCCTGCTCGCCGACGAGCACGCTGCCCTGGAACTGCCCGGTGCCGACCAGCTGGACGGTGGTGGCGTCGGGGAAGTTCCACAGCAGCCGGGTGCGGTAGCCGTTCCAGGGGTCGGCGCCGGGCCCGACGTCGTTGATGCTTCCGCCGTAGGTGCTGAACGTACGACTGGCGCCCAGGACGTTGACCAGGACGGTGGCGTCGGCCGGGATCCGCTCGAAGCGGATGCCGATGGCACCGCCGGTCGGGCCCGCCAGGTCGAAGTTCACGTTGAAGACCTGGAGGGGGGAGGCGTTGTCCCCGGTGAAGACGGCGGCGCCGTCCTGGATGACGGCGGTGCCCGTGGCCGGGCGCGGGCTGCCGTCGACCCGGGCGTAGCAGCGGCTGGCCGAGGTGAGCTGGTCGCGCAGGCCGGCGTACGGGGTGATCGCGGCGGGGTCGGCCACCAGCGGGCCGGTGACGGTGCCGGGCCCGGGGGCGGTGCCCGCGTGGCGGACGACGCCGCCGTCCGAGATCAGCTGCTGCCGGGCGGCGATGGTGACGTTGCGGCCGGTGGTGAGGAAGTCCGAACCGGCCGGGGGCCGCACGAGCGAGCCCGCCCCGACGATGCCGATGTTGTACCCGCCGCCGGTGGCCGCCAGGTTCTTGTTCTGGTCGAAGCTGCCGAGGACGACGACCTTGCCCTCGGCCTCGGCGGCGCGCTCGCGGACGAGGAAGTCGGCTCCGACGAAGATGTTGATGCCCTCGTCGTAGCCGTTGGGTTCGGTGTCGACCTCGATCGGCGGGAACGGGTCGGGGCACCGGGCTCCCAGGCAGGGACCGAGCCCGCCCGGCAGCGGGGCCCGCAGGGCGGCGGCATGCCCGGCCGGCGCCGGCTGCTGTCCGCCGGGGCCCGGCGCGGCCGGCGCCGCGAGGGCCGCCGGGGCGCCTGCGGCCAGTACGGCCCCGAGGGCGAGCCCCAGGGGCCCGAGGGTCCACTTCCTTGCTGACATGACGCTCCGTCCGTTGCCCGCCGCCGCGTGCGTGCAGGCCCGTACAGGCTGGCGGCGGGCTCCGGCGAGCCGGGCGGACCGACACTCCCCCGCTACGGCATTCCGGTACGACAATCACTCGACTGGGGTGTCGGGTGCAGGGAACGGCAGGTGAGGGGAAGGGCCGGTGACGGCTGGTCAGCCGAGGGCGGAGCCGGCGACCCAGGTGGGCCAGGACATGTTCCAGCCGCCCAGCCCGTTGTCCGGGGCGACCGTCTTGTCCTGCGAGTTCACGACCTCCACCACGTCGCCGACCAGGGTCCGGTCGAAGAACCAGCCGGCCGGGGTGTCCGAGCCGCCGCCCTTGTTGTCGCGCAGTCCGATGCAGCCGTGGCTGACGTTGGTGGAGCCGAAGGTGTCCGGGCTCGCCCAGTAGTTGCCGTGCAGGAAGGTCCCGGAGCGGGTGAGGCGGATGGCGTGCGGGACGTCGGGGATGTCGTACTCGCCGCCGAAGCCGACGGTCTGCCCGTTCATCCGGGTGACGTCGAAGAGCTCCATCACCACCATCTTCCCGTTGTAGGTCATGTTCTTCGGCGCCCCCGCGGTGATCGGCACGGTGGACAGCAGCTCGCCGTCGCGCCGGACCTCCATGGTGTGCGCGGCCGCGTCGACGGTGGAGATCTGGGAGCGGCCGACGGTGAAGCGCAGGGTCTTGTCCTGGATCCCGTAGGAGCCGGGGGCGCCCTCGACGTCCCGCAGGCCGATCTTCACCGTGACCTCGGTGCCGGGCTTCCAGTAGGTCTTGGGCCGGAAGTCGAGGCGCTCGTCGCCGAACCAGTGGCCCACCACCTCCACGGCCGGGTCGGAAGTGATCGTGATGGCCCGCTCCACGTCGGCGCGGCGTTCGATGGACCTGCTGAACCCGAAGGAGATGATCATGCCGGTGCCGACGGTCGAGCGGTTCTCGGGCTTGAAGTAGCCGATGAACCGCTCCTCGGGAACGTAGGTGGTGAAGGTGGTGTGCCGGGCCTGGCGGCGGTTGTGCCCGTCGAGCGCGACCGCGTCGACGGTGTACTTGGCCGCGAGCGCGAGCCGGCCCGACGCCGGGTCGGGGCTCCAGCTGAGCCCGTCGACGGCGATGGCGCCGGGGACCGTCTCCTGCTGGGCGTCCTCCACCTTGGTGACCACGACCCGCTCCAGGCGGCCCTCGGGCACGGTGATCCTCAGCGGCCCCTCGGCCGGCACCCCCTTGGCGTTGTCGTCGGGGGTGATCCTGATCGCCTCGTCCGGTGACCGGGGTTTGCCGGGCAGCTGGATCTCGATCGGGGAGCCGCCGTTCTCGGTGCATCCGGCCAGGCCTCCGAGGAGGCCCGCCCATACCGCCACGGCGGCCAAGCCCGCCCCTGCCCGCCTCGTCAGAAGAGTCACGTTCCTCCAACGACCGGGCCCCTCCGGGGGAAACGTGGGCGCGGCCCACGTTCCAGGCAGGACAGTCCGGGCAGAACAGTGGGAAGGACCAGACGGGGGCGGGCCTCGGCAGGGACGCCGGGGCCGCAGTTCCCCCACCCCCGCAGGTACCGAGAGCCGTGGAGGCGGGCAGTGTCGAGCGCAGCCGAGCAAGAGGCGGTGGAAGCCGTCGCGGGGACCGGACATCCGAACGGGACGGGCCACCCCGACGTGACCGGACACCCCGACGGAACGGGACACCCCAACGGAACCGGAAACGGGAACGGCGACGGGACCGGAAACGGGAACGGGGCGTTGAACGGGGCGTCGAACGGCAAGGTCAGAGCCCATGTGGCGGCGGTACGGGAGCGGACCCTCCCCGGACCGCCCGTGTGGCCCGGCTCCTCGCATCCGCTGGGGGCCCGGTTCCACCAGGGGCCGGGCGGCACGGTGGGGACCAACTTCGCGCTGTGGGCCCAGGGCGCGGAGGCGGTGGAGGTCTGCCTCTTCGCGGAGGACGGGTCCGAGAGCCGCTGCGCGCTGACGGAGCTGACCCACGAGATCTGGCACGGCTTCCTGCCGGGGGTGCGCCCCGGGCAGCGGTACGGATTCCGGGTGCACGGGCGCTGGGACCCGTGGACGGGGGCCCGCCACAATCCGGCGAAACTGCTCCTGGACCCGTACGCGCGGGCCGTGGACGGGGACTTCCTGCTGCCGCCGGAGGTGTACGGGCACGTCCGCGACTGGCCGCAGCAGTACATCGCGGACACCGTGCGCGACGACCGCGACTCGGCGCCGCACGTCCCGAAGGGGGTCGTGGTCCACGATGACGACGACTGGGCGGACGACGTCCGACCGAAGACCCCGTGGGCCGATTCGGTCATCTACGAACTGCACGTGCGCGGCTTCACGATGCGCCATCCCGGCATCCCCGAGCACCTGCGGGGCACGTACGCGGGCCTCGCCCACCCGGCGGCGATCGAGCACCTGACCGGGCTCGGGGTGACGGCGGTGGAACTGCTGCCGGTCCATCAGTTCGCCCACGAGGACCACCTGCTGCGCCGGGGCCTGCGCAACTACTGGGGCTACAACTCGGTCGGCTACTTCGCCCCGCACGCGGCGTACTCCTCGAGCGGTACGGCCGGCCAGCAGGTCGGCGAGTTCAAGCGGATGGTCAAGGCGCTGCACGCCGCGGGGATCGAGGTCATCCTCGACGTGGTCTACAACCACACGGCGGAGGCCGGCGAGCTGGGCCCGACGCTGTCGCTGCGCGGGATCGACAACCGGGCGTACTACCGGCTCCAGTCGGACCAGCGCCGGTACGCGGACTACACCGGCTGCGGCAACACCCTGCACGCCGGGCGGCCGCACGTGCTGCGCCTGATCACCGACTCGCTGCGGTACTGGGTGACGGAGATGGGGGTGGACGGCTTCCGTTTCGACCTGGCGGCGGCGCTGGCCCGCTCGATGCACGACGTGGACATGCTCTCGCCGTTCCTCGCGGTGATCGCCCAGGATCCGGTGCTGCGGCGGGTGAAGCTGATCGCCGAGCCGTGGGACGTGGGCTCGGGCGGGTACCAGGTGGGGGCGTTCCCGCCGCTGTGGACGGAGTGGAACGACCGGTACCGGGACGCCGTGCGGGACTTCTGGCGCGGCGCCCTGCCCGACGTACGGGACCTCGGGTACCGGCTGTCGGGATCGAGCGACCTGTACGCCTGGGGCGGGCGGCGGCCGTACGCCTCGGTCAACTTCATCACCGCGCACGACGGTTTCACCCTGCGCGACCTGGTGTCGTACGAGTCCAAGCACAACGAGGAGAACGGCGAGGCGGGACGGGACGGGACCAATGACAACCGGTCCTGGAACTGCGGGGTCGAGGGCGAGCCCGAGGAGGGCACGGATCCGCGGATCGCGGCGCTGCGCCGGCGGCAGCTGCGCAACCTGCTGACCACGCTGCTGCTGTCGACCGGAGTGCCCATGCTGGTGGCGGGCGACGAGTTCGGCCGGACGCAGGGCGGCAACAACAACGCGTACTGCCAGGACAACGAGACGAGCTGGGTGGACTGGTCGCTGCTGGAGGACCCGTCCTGGCAGGCGCTGCTGGCGCTGGCCCGGCGGCTGCTGGCGTTGCGCCGGGCCCATCCGGTGCTGCGGCGGCGGGCGTTCTTCTCGGGACGCTCGCAGGGGGCGGACGGGCTGCGGGACCTGGCCTGGTTCACCCCGGCGGGGATGGAGATGACCGAACGGGACTGGTACGCCCCGGCCGGGTCGGTGGGCCTGTACCTGTCGGGGCAGGACATCCCGGGCCGTGACGAGCGCGGGCGGCAGGTCACGGACGACAGCTTCCTGGCGCTGCTGCACGCCGGGGACCGGCCGGTGGCGTGGATGCTGCCGGGGGCGCCGTGGGGACGCGCGTACGAACTGGTCCTGGACACCTCCCGGGAGGACCAGGCGGCGGCGCCCGCCACCGTGCACCGCGGGGGCGAGAGGGTGACCGTCCCGGCCCGTGCGGTACTGCTGCTGAAGGTGGTGGGCCCGGCCTGATCCGAAAGACACGCCCTGAGCCGGTCGGGAGCCCTCGGGACACCCTGCGATGATGTGGCCTTCGTACGCACGCACGCATATACGGATGTTCGAGGGGTTGTGTCGATGGCGAGTGTCGGGACCGCGTTGCGGGAGCTGCGCGGGGCGCAGAAGTCGGCCAAGGGGGTGTCGCTCTACTCCCGGTTCGTCAACCGGCCCGTCGGACGGTACCTGGCCGCCGGGTCGTACGCGCTCGGGCTCACCCCGAACCAGGTGACGCTGATCAGCGCCGCCCTGAGCTTCGCGGGCGCGGCCGCCGTCGCCCTGGTCTCGCCCTCGTGGGGGCTGGGGATCGCGGTGTGGGCCCTGCTCGCCGTCGGGTTCGCCTTCGACTCCGCCGACGGGCAGCTCGCCCGGCTCCGCGGGGGCGGCAGCGCGTCGGGCGAGTGGCTGGACCACGTCGTGGACTGCGCGAAGCTCACCGCGCTGCACACCTGCGTGCTGATCGCCTTCTACCGCTTCCCCGAGTCCTACGGGATCGCCGGCGGGTCGGACGGAGCCGCCTCGGCCGGCTGGCTGCTGGTGCCCCTGGGCTTCCAGCTCGCCGCGGTCGTGACCTTCTTCGGGGGGCTGCTGACGGAGAAGCTCAAGCCGAAGCCGGCGCCGGGGAGCGCGGCCCCCGCGCCGTCGACCCTGCGCGCGGTGGCGCTGCTACCCGTGGACTACGGGGTGTTCTGCGTGGTGTTCCTGCTCCTCGGCGGCAGCGGCGTGTTCCGCTGGGCCTACGCCGGGGCGGGTGTGATGGCCGCGCTGTTCCTGGTGGCGTTCCTCGCGAAGTGGTACCGGGAACTCAGCGCCGTACCGAAGTGACCGGGGTCGGCGCCCGCCGCCGGGCCGCGGCCGGGTCGGCCGCCCGGCCGACCGCCCGGCCCTGCCGTCGCGCCGCTCAGCCCCGCTGTTCCGTGGCGAGCGGTTCCGACAGCACGTCCAGAGCCCGGCGCAGCTGGGTGCTCGAGGTGTGGACCGTGTACGGGAAGTAGACGACCTCGACCCCGTGCACGGCGAAGTCCCTTTCCAGCTGGTCGCCCTTGGGGGTGCCGCGCCAGTCGTCGCCCTTGAATATGACGTCGAACCGGACCTGCTTCCACGTTTCGACCTTGTCCGGAACGGTCTCGACGACAGCGGCGTCCACGTACTGCACGCTGCGCACGATCTCCAGCCGCTCGACGAGCGGGATCACCGGGCGCCGCCCCTTGGCGAGTTCCGCCATCTCGTCGGACACGACACCGGCCACCAGGTAGTCGCACTGACTCCGTGCGTGGCGAAGGATGTTGAGGTGTCCGATATGGAACAGATCGTAGGCACCCGGTGCATAGCCGATGCGGTGCGGCCTACGTCCAGGCTCGGCAAATTCCGACATGTCCTGCTCCGTCACGTGTTATCCCCCAGAAGCCGCACACCCCGGTGTGGCGGATTAGCAGACAATAGCGTGCACGTTCCCCGTGTTGCCGGTGAACGAATAGGGTGACGTGCGCATCATCCTGGTGAGAGGGGGACGTCCAGTGTCGAAATCCGGTCAGCGACGCCTACTGCTGGTTTCCACGAATTACGCCCCCGAGCACACGGGCATCGGCCCGTACGCCACCCAGATCGCGGAGCACTGGGCGGATATCGGTCACGAGACCCATGTCCTGGCGGGCATGCCCCACTACCCGGCCTGGTCCGTCGAGCCGGAGTACAAGGGAGCGCTACGGCGCACGGAACAGCGCGCGGGTGTCACCGTGCACCGGCGCGCGCACACCGTTCCCCCGCGCCAAACCGCCCTCCGTCGGGCCCTTTTCGAAGGATCGATTCTGCTGCACGGCTCCGTGGCCCCGCCGCGGATGGCGAAGCCGGACGCGGTCCTCGCCCAGATGCCGAGCCTGGCCGGCGGCCTGGTGGCCGCCCGTCTCGCGGCACGCTGGAAGGTCCCCTTCGTCCCGGTCGTCCAGGACCTGATGGGCGCCGCCGCCGCGCAGAGCGGGATCAGCGGCGGGGACAAGGCGGCCGCGTTCGCCGGGCGGGCCGAGGCCCACGCCCTGAAGCGGGCCTCCCTGGTCGGTGTGATCCACGAGACCTTCGTCGACCGGGTCGTCGGCATGGGCGTGGACCCCGAGCGGATCCGGCTCGTCCCCAACTGGTCCCACGTGGCGCTGCCCACCAAGCCGCGCGGACGGACCCGCCACCACCTCGGGTGGGCTCCCGACCAGACCGTCGTCCTGCACTCCGGGAACATGGGGCTCAAGCAGGGGCTGGAGGTCCTCGTCGGCGCCGCCCGGCTGGACCCGAGCGTCCGTTTCGTGCTGATGGGCGACGGAAGCCAGCGCTCCGCCCTCGCCGACCTGGCGGCCGATGTTCCCAATCTCGACATCATCCCCCCTGCCGCCGACGGCGAGTTCCCGGATATCCTCGCCGCGGCGGACGTGCTCGCGGTCACGCAGCACGCCGCCGTGATGGACATGAGCGTGCCGTCCAAGCTGACCTCGTACTTCCAGGCCGGCCGTCCCGTCGTCGCCTCCGTCGCGGCGCTGGGCGGGACCGCCCAGGAAGTGGAACGCTCGGGCGCCGGGGTGCTCGTACCGCCGGAGAACCCGGAGGCCCTGCTGAAGGCCGTACGGGCGCTGGCCGAGGACCCCGCGGGCGCGGACGCGCTGGGGGCGGCAGGTCCGCGCCACGTGGCGGCGCACCTGAGCCGTGAGGCGGGCCTCGCCCGCATCGACGCACTGATGGACGAAGCACTTGGGGGTCCCCGGCCGTGATCGAGACCAACCGCCCGGCCGCGGCTCCGGCCGAGGACGAACCGGACCTGCTCCGGGACCAGTTCCGCCAGCTCCTGCGCTACCGCCGGCTCATCGGCGCGGGCGTGGGCATCGGCCTGCTCGGCGGGGTCTACCTCGGCGTCTCCACGGCGGACACCTACGTGGCCACCGCCGACATCGTGCTGCGCGCACCCACCGACGACCCCTTCAACCCGAGCCTCGCCCCCGACAAGGCGATCAACATCGGCTCCGAGCGGCAGGTCGCGCTCTCCAGCTCCATAGCCAACGAGGCCGCGAAGAAGCTCGGGGTCTCGCCCACCGACTTCTCGGCCCTGCGCGCCGGTCTGCAGGTGACCAACCCCCCGCAGACGATGGTGCTGCGCTTCACCTACACCGCCTCCTCCCCCGCCGAGGCCGCCAAGCGCGCCAACGCGATGACCGAGGCCTACCTGCTCAAGCGGCAGGAGGCCCTCGACGTCACCCGCGACAAGATGGTCAAGGGCTACCAGGAGCAGCGCGATCCGGTGGCCAAGCAGCTCGAAGACCTGTCCAAGCAGATCACCGGCATGCCGGCCGGTCCCGCGCGGGACGCCGCGTACTCCGCCAAGACCGACCAGCAGAGCAAGATCAACACCCTCAACGGCAACATCGCCAAGCTCCAGGCCCTGGACATGACCCCGGGCCGGGTCACCAGCTCCGCCGTCCCGCCGCACGGGGCCGACGGCCCCGGACTGCCCATGTCGCTCGCGCTCGGCGCGGCCGTGGGCCTCGCCCTGGGCCTGCTCGGCGCCTGGGTGCGCCTCGTCTTCGACCCGGCTCCGCGCTCCGAGGGCGACGTCGCCCGGGCCCTGCGCGCGCCCGTACTGGGTTCCCTGCCGCGCGGCAAGGCCGACGGCGGGCCGCTGCTCGCGGCGGGCGAGGAAGACCCCCGGCTGGCCGAGGAGTTCCGCTCGGTGGCCTTCCGGCTCGCCTATGACGCCCGCTTCGCCGACCGGCGCCGCCTCCTCGTGGTCGCCCCGCGCGGCAGCAGCGAGATCGCCGCCGCCGTGGCGGTGAACCTGGCCGCCTCCTTCGCGGAGACCGGCAAGGACGTGCTCCTCATCGAGGCCGACCTGCGCACCCCGGTGCTGGCCAGCCAACTGCCCACCGACGCCGCGGGCCGGCCGCGCTGGAGCCAGTCGCAGGGCGGCGCCGGCGCGCAGCACGGGGACACCGAGTGGCCCGACGGCCGCCAGCTCCTCGTGGATGCCGGGGAATCGGGCACCTTCGACCTGATCCCGGGCGAGCGGGTCCGCAACGTGCCCCGCGCACTGACCTCGCAGCGGGCCTCCCGGCTGATCTCCGAGGCCGACTCCCCCAACTCCACCGTCGTGGTGCTCGCCCCGCCCGTGCTCTCGTACGCCGACGCCCTCGCACTCGTCGACCGCGTCGACGGCGTCCTGGTGGTCTGCAACCCCGGCGCGGTGCGCCGCACCGACCTCTCCCGCATCCGCGAGCTGATCAGCGGGGCCGGCGGCACGGTGCTGGGCGCCGTACTGCACGCGCCGCTGCCGGGCGAGAAGAAGCGCGGCCTCGGCCGGGCCCCCAAGGGCGGCGGCCCCGCCGCCGAGGAGCCCCGGCCCGCGCCACCCGCGCCCTCGCCCGGTTCGCGGGAACCGCAGCCGATCCCGTACGAGGTGGCTGCCGCCGACGCCGCCCAGCACATCCCGGGCGACGGCACCGACACGGTCGCC
Organism: Streptomyces sp. NPDC058289; assembly: GCF_042880975.1. Taxonomy (NCBI): domain Bacteria; kingdom Bacillati; phylum Actinomycetota; class Actinomycetes; order Kitasatosporales; family Streptomycetaceae; genus Streptomyces; species Streptomyces sp. NPDC058289. The sequence continues at coordinate 7,665 of NZ_JBHVYI010000044.1, read as the reverse complement.
CTGCGTACGGTCCGTACGGGCCGGCGGTGAGCCGGCGCGGCCTCGCGGCGGTCGCCTCGGTACTGGACCAGGCCGCGTCCAGCGCCACGAACATCCTGGTCCTGGTGCTGGCCGCCCGGCTCTCCTCGGCGGCCGGCTTCGCCGACTTCACGATGGTCTACGTGACCTTCACCGTGCTGCTCGGCCTGAACATGGCCTACGTCGGCCAGACCCTGGTGCTGGAGAAGGACGACCCGGGCTCTGCCCGTCTCGCCACGGCCTGCCGCTCGGGCCTCGCCTTCACCGGCGCCGCCTCGGTCGCGGCGGGAGCCGTACTGGCCCTCCTGGGGCTGCTGTTGCCCGGGGACATGCGGCCGACCGGGGCGGCGTTCCTCGCGCTGGGACTCGTACTGCCCCTCGTGCTGCTTCAGGACGGGCTGCGCTACTGCTTCTCCGCCCTGCGGGCGCCCGAGCGGGCGCTGGCCGCCGATGCGCTGCGCCTCGCCTGCGTGGTGACGGCGCTGCTGCTCCAGCCCGAAGGCGCCCCGGCCTGGCGGCTGGTGCTGGTGTGGGGCCTCTCCGCGCTGCCCGCGCTCGCGCTCGGCCTGTGGCTGCTGCGGCCCTCGCTGCGGGGCGCCGCAGGCGGCGCCATTGACCTGCGCCCGTACCTGCGGCGCGGGTACCTGGGGCAGCGGTTCGTGGTCGAGTTCGCCGTGGGCAACGGCTCCAGCCAGCTCGCCGTCCTGGGGCTCGGCGTCTTCGCGACCCCGCTGGCCGTGGGCGCGCTGCGCGGCGCCACCACCCTCTTCGGGCCGCTGAACGTGCTGTTCAACTCCGCGAGCTCCTTCGGCCCGCCGGTCGTCGGCCGGGCGTCGGGGAAGCGGGGCGTGGTCCGGCTGACCGCCCTGATGGGCGGCGCGCTCGCGGTGACCGGCGCCGCGTGGGGAGCCGTGCTCTACGCGCTGCCGGAGCGGGCCGGCCGCGAACTGCTCGGCGACACCTGGCAGGCGGCGGCCGCGCTGCTGCCCGCGACCGGCGCCCAGTACGCCGTCATGGGGCTCGGCACCTGTGCGCTGCTGACCCTGCGGGTGCTGAACCCGAAGGCCACCCTCTCGCTCCAGGTGGTCTTCTCGCTGCTGTCGGTCGGGCTGCTGCTGGGCGGGTACGCCGTCTGGGGCGTGGCCGGGGCCGCCTGGGGCCTCGCCCTCGGCTCCGCCTCGAAGGCCGCGGCGGGCTGGCTGCGCGTGGCCCGACTGCCGGCCTCCGCACCGGAACCCGAACCGGCCGCCGCGGGCCCCTCGGACCAGGTCCGGGCGGCTTGAAGCCTGAGGCCTGAGGCCTGCCTGCTCCCCGGGTCAGGCCGGGGTGTCGCCGAAGCCCGCTTCGATCAGGGCGAACAGTTCCCGCATGGCCTGGCGCTGGTCCTCCTGACCGCGAATGAGGCTCGCGGTGTCCATCACGAAGCGGGCCAGCGCGGCGGACCTGAGGTCGCCTTCGGGAGCGCCGGCCGCCTCCGCGATGGCGGCGGCGAGCGCGAACTCGTGGCGCCGCCACATCCGGTCCCAGTATTCCTGCAGCTCCGGCGTCTCCCGGACCAGGCCGATGTGCGCGATCACCGCCGGGTCGTCGATCCGCCGGCTCGACCGGGTCTCCACGAAGTGCTCGCGCAGGGAGTGCAGGACCGACTGCCCGGGCGCGCGGTCCCGTACCGCCGAGACGAGCGCGGCCTCGATGTCCTCGTCCTCGTCGAAGACCAGGGCTTCCTTGCTCGGGAAGTGCTTGAACAGCGTGGTCACCGAGACGTCGGCCGCCTCCGCCACGTCACGGACGCCGACCTTGTCGTACCCGTGCTCCAGGAACAGGCTCAGCGCGGCATCGGCCAGGGCCTTGCGGGTCTGGGCCTTCTTGCGCTCACGGCGCCCCACGGTCTCGGTCATGACACCACTGTACCGGCGGTGCGTATTCGGTGCACAAGTTGAGTGGATGCACTTATGGAGCGATGGCGCACCCTCACGTTCGCCCGCACATCAGCGCAGGGCGGTGGCCTTGTCCTGCCGGTACGTGGCCACGAGCGCCAGGCACATCCCCGCGATGGCGATCCGGCCCGAGGCCTGGAGCAGCGGCCCGCGCAGCAGGATGAAGGAGTACCCCGCGACCAGCGGGACCACCGTGGAGATCAGACTGCCGGGCGGCGAGCTGCGCCGGGCGCGCTTCGCGTAACGCCGGTCGACGCGGGCGGAGGCGTACCCCATCCCCAGGAGCCCCGCCCCCATGCCCAGCGGTCCGAAGTCGATCCACAGCTCGGCCCAGATCGGCGAGGAGAGGTTGGTGTTGACCGTGCCCATCCACTGGCCGACCATCACGCCGGTGTCGCGCGCCTTGCCCGGCCACACCGAGCGCGGCACCGCGAAGAAGACCGATCCCGCGAGCTGGCGCCCGTAGGAATGGCCGGGACCGGATTCGGCGAAGGTGATGGTGTTCGCGAACATGCCGATCTGGTCGTAGTCCTTGAGCGCCATGGGCTCCAGGAACGAGGTCGTCTCGACCGGCTTGTAGTTCTTCTCGTCGTAGCGGAAGCGGTCCGCGAACGGGAAGACCAGCAGGGCGATCACCACGGCCATGGACAGCGCCACCCGGTACATCGCGGCGCTCACCGGGAAAACGGTGAAGAGCATCGCGAACATGACCGTGAGGAACCAGTAGCGCGGGTTGGAGATCGGGTTGTTGACGATCAGGTTGAGGACCATGAGCGCCGACCAGGTGACGATGATCGACACCTTGCGGCGGGCGAACTTCGAGGTGATCAGCCAGCGCGTGTACAGCAGCAGGGCCAACAGCGCGGGGACCGTGCCGAATCCGCGCAGCAGGGCCTGCCCGGCCTGGCCGTCCTGGGAGACGCCCGCCTCCTCGATGCCCGCGATGATCTCCTGGCGGCTGGAGAAGAACACCGCCGGACCGCCGAGCTTCACGATCAGGGCCGCCCCGCCCAGGAACGCCACGCCGGTCAGCACGTAGAGGCGCCTGCGGTGCGCCATGACCGGGCGCGGCTCCTTCAGCGAACCGCCCGCGCGGCCGGCCGGCCGGTGCCGGGCCAGCAGCACGCCCACGTCGAAGGCGGCGCAGCCGAGCAGCACCAGGCCGATGGCGGCGGTGAGGTCGGAGCGCGGACCGACGACGGGGGTCGGGACCTGGCCGAGCACGGCCTGCGCGAGGGGGGCCACGCCCATGGCCATGTAGACGAAGAGCCAGAAGGAGCCCTGGAGCAGCTTGCGGCGGCTGGTCAGGACCATCGCCGAGAGTCGGGCGCCCGCGTACATGGTGAGCAGGAGCTGGAGCCAGAAGGCGGCATCGTGCTGGCCGGCGCCGGGCTGCACGGCGACGAAGAGGGGCAGGAAGACGGTGAACCCGAGGGCCAGCGGCACGGAGAGCGCCCGCGAGAGCAGGGTCCGCGGCGTGGTGACCCGGCCCCAGGTCTTCTCTTCGCCCGGCAGTGGCGGCGCCGGCCTGGCGGCGGTCCCGCGTATGTCGATCGCCACGCTTGCCCCCACCCCCTGTGCCTGATCCGGGCGCAGTCTAGTCTGAGCGATCGGCGCCCGGGGAGGCGCCTTCGAAGGCGCCGTCGGGGGCCGCAGTGCGAGGGGGTGCCTGTGCGTGATCTTCCTGCATTCACGCTGGCCGGATACGACAAGGGGCGCGGGCGGCTGACGCAGGCGCTCTGGTTCGCCGTGATGAACACGCTCTTCATGAGCTGGCTGTGCCCCGCGCGGCTGCGGGTCGCGCTGCTGCGCGCCTTCGGGGCGCAGATCGGCGAAGGGGTGCTGATCCGCCACCGGGTCCGGGTGCTGTGGCCCTGGAAGCTGACCGTGGGCGACCACGCGTGGATCGGCGAGGGCGCCTGGATACTCAACCTGGAGCCCGTCACGATCGGTGCGCACGCCTGCGTCTCGCAGGAGGCACTGCTGTGCACCGGCTCGCACGACCACCGGGCCGCCGACTTCCGCTACCGCAACGCGCCGGTCACCGTCGAGGACGGCGCGTGGGTGGCGGTACGGGCCACCGTGCTGGCCGGGGTGACCATCGGCCGGTGCGCGGTCGCCGGCGCCGGGTCCGTGGTCCACAAGGACCTCCCCGCGCTGACCCTGCAGACCCAGGACGGGCACCGCCGCCCGGTCGAGGAGCCGAAATGAACGCCCCTTTCAGAGTCCTGCACGCCGTCACCCTGCACTCCCCCACGCACGCCTTCGGCGGGCCCGTACGGGTCGCGCTGAACCTGGCCAAGGGGCTGCGGGCCCGCGGTCACGAGGCGAACCTGCTGGCGCTGGGCGAAGGCTTCCCGGAGCCCTGGCCCACCTCGGTGGAAGGGGTCCCGGCGAAGCTCTTCCCCGCCCGGCGCCTGCTCCCCCTCGGCTTCAGCGGGATGACCTCGCCTGCCCTGCTCGCCTCCGCGGGCCGCCTGGTGCGGGGCGCCGACGTGGTCCACGTCCACCTGGCGCGGGACCTGGTCACCCTGCCCGTCGCCCTGGCGGCGCTGCGGGCCGGCACACCGCTGGTCCTGCAGACCCACGGCATGGTCGACCCGAGCGGGAAGCTACTGGCCAAGGTGCTGGACGCGGTGGCGGTACGCCGCCTGCTGCGCCGCGCCGACGCGCTCCTGTACCTCACCCCGCACGAGCGCGAAGGCCTCGACACGGTGGCCGGGGCCCCCCTCCCGAACGCCGTCCGGCTGGTCAACGGCACCCCGGCCCAAGAGGAGCGCCCCGCCCCGTCCGGACCCCCGCGGATCCTCTACTCGGCCCGACTGCAGGCCCGCAAACGCCCGGTGGACTTCGTGGACGCCGCCCCGGCCGTCCTGGCGGTGCACCCGGACGCGGAGTTCGTGGTGGCCGGCCCGGACGAGGGCGAACTCGCGGCGGTGCGCGCCCGGATCACGGAGCTGGGCCTCTCCTCCCGCTTCACGGTCCCGGGCGCGCTGTCCGGCACCGAGGTCCTGACGGAGCTGCGCCGCGCCCACGTCTACGTACTCCCCTCGGTGGAGGAGCCGTTCCCGATGTCGGTCCTGGAGGCCCTGTCGGTGGGCGTCCCCTCGGTGGTGACCCACTCCAACGGCCTGGCCCGCGACATCGCCCGCGCGGGCGCGGGCCGCGCGGTAGACCCGGGCCCGGCGGGCGTCGCGGAAGCGATCCTGTCCCTCCTGGACCCGGCCGAGAACACCACGACCTCGAAGTCCGCCCGCGAACTGGCCTCGTCCGCCTTCTCGATGGACACGGTCCTGGACACGCTGCTACGGGTCTACGAGGACATCTCCCACTGAGGAGGCCGGCCCGCGCGCACCAACAGGGCGTCGGGTCGCTGGGCCCTCAGGCCCGGGCGGCCGGGTCCCGCTTGTCCTCGACGTGGACGACGCGAAGATCGGTGCCGTCCTGATGGCGCTTGGCGCGCCCGCACAGGCCGACGGCGAGCTCCGACGGGTCTCCCACCTCATCGGGGCCGACGTAGGTGAGGACGTCGTTGTGGTGGCCGGTGACGACCCACCCCTCGGTGTCCTTCAGATCGATCACCCCGAAGTCTCCTGCCGAGGATCCGGCATGCACCGGGCCGAACCCCTTCAGGATGTCCGTGGCCTGTTCGGCAAGCTCTCCGTCCGGAGCGGTCAGCACGACACACGTGCCCTGCTCGAACAGCACCCACGATGCGCGAGGGTTGACGAGGATCCGCTGCCAGACGGCTATCAGCATCTCGGTGTTCACGGCCGCCATCATGCCTCAGAGCTCTACGGACGGGCTGCGAGATTTCGAGCCACGGCCATGACCTCGGCATCGACTTCGTCCGTGGTCCTGTCGCCGTACTCGAGGGTCTCGTACTCGTCGTCGAGCTGGGCGAGCCGCTCGGTCAGGGGGAGCGCGTGGCCGTAGCGGCGGTGGATTCGGAGCGTGAACTCCGACGGTGTGAACTCGCCGGCGAGCATGCGGCGTGCGAGCGCCGGGACCGCGGCTTCACGGCCGGCCTCGCCGTCGAGCGGGTAGAAGGTGAGGCCGAGCTCGTGGAGTGCCGCGGGGAGCAGGTCGTGGACGTCGTAGTCCGCCTCGGCGCGCGTGCAGGCGGCGAGGACTCGGAGGCCGGGGGTGTCGAGTCCGGCGACCAGCGCGTCGCAGGCGGCGCCGACGACATCGCTCCCGCTGACTTCGCCGACGCTCCAGAGGGCGACATGGTCCTGTAGGGCGATCGCTGCTGCTTCGGTCGGCGTCATCGGCCCATGGTGCCTTCGCGGCCCGTACGGGTCGAGTCGGTTTCACCGAAGGTGCTGTTCAGCGGTCCGTTCCGCACTGCCGCCGGCCGGCTCCGCGCCCCGGTTCAGAGGCCGCGGCGGGTTTCGTCGACCACCGGGAGGGCGCCGACGCGGCGGCGCTTGAGGACGCTCGCGTAGACCGCGAGGCCGATGGCGCCCGCGACCATCATGATGACCCCGACCAGGTCGAGGTTGACGCTCTGCAGCTGCCAGTCGCTCGCGAAGGTGAGGATGGCCCCCACCACGATCAGGCCTATGCAACCGCTGATGCCCCTCATGGAATTCGCCTCCAGCATCGTGGACGGGGTGCAGCCCCGCCCTGTGGAGGCTCGGATGCCCCCGATGCGGGAACGAAAACGCCTCCGCGGCGCGGAGGTTCGGGCGGCGGGGGCGTGACGCCCGGGCCGCGCGGGCCACCGCCGGACGGAGTCCGGCGCAGCGCGTCGAAGCCGGGGAGGCCCTCCAGGGCCGAGCCGCGCGAGGGGCGCGTCGGGAAGAGGGGCCGCCCCCGCGGCCCGGGGGTTCGGACGGCGGGGGCGTTTGCGGTCGGCTCGGGCTTACGCCGGAATCCAGGCGTAGCAGCCGTTCGAGACGAACTGGGCCGTGCCGGCCGGGATCTTGGCGGTGATCTTGTCGCCCGGCTTCAGCGGGGTCTCCGGGCCCGAGGCGAGGGCGGCGCCGTCCTTGCCCTTGGCCTCCCAGGTGCACGTCGTGCTCTGGGTCAGCGCGCGGTAGCTGCCCGCCGCCGGGGATTCCTTCGTACCGTCCGGGAAGCCCTTCGCCGACGCGTCGAGGACCGGCTTCTGCTCCGGGCAGAGGAAGGTGATCGCGTCCTTCGCGCCCGGGATCTCCCCGGCGACGAGGGCGCCGACCGCCGCGTCCTTGTCCCGCTTCGCCGTGCGCTCCACCCGCTGGCAGGCCTCCTGGCCGCTCTGCAGGACGGCGGCCGGGTCCATCTTCTCCGGGACCCTGCCGCTCAGGTACTGCTTCTGCGGCGCGGTGAAGCTGCCCGTCTTCGGGACGAGCTTCGCGTCCGGCAGGACGGGACCCGTCGGCTTCGCGTCCGGCGAGGCCGGCGCCGGGGCGTCCGTGGCGTCGGCCGGGTCGGGGGCCGACGAGGCGGCCGGCGGCTTGGGCGAGGCGGCCGAGGCTTCGGCCTTGCCGTCGCCGCCCGAACTGCAGGCCGTCAGCGTCAGGGCGGCGGCGAGCAGGACGGCGGCCGCTGCGGAGCGTCGGTACATGAGGTGGCTCCCGTACGTATGAGATGGGTGTGCGGGGCCCGGCCGGCGGATCGGCCGGGCCCCGCCCTCCCTGAAGAGGGTTCTTAGCCCCGAAGGTGAGGGTGAGCGGCGGCTTTGCGTGCAACGGCGGGGGAAGCCACGACCCAAACAACCACCGGT